>NZ_CAUVXL010000027.1:0-12782 GCF_963555915.1 Protofrankia sp. Cas4 | reverse complement strand
ATGGCCTACGAAGAAGTCCCGTTCAGCGAGCTGCTACACCACCCAGCGGCAACCACCCGGCGGCTCGACGAGGTACGAGCGCTACGGCTGCGCCGTCGCGACGCGACGGACCTCGCGCTGATGCGGGTGGACCAGCTGGAACAGGACTCCGCCGTGGTCGACTTCGCCACCCGCATGCTCGCCGGCCTGGTCCGCACGGGGAACACCGCCGCCCTGCGGCAGGCGTTGCCCGACGCCCTGCCCTGGACGACGTTCCTGCCACCGGAGGATGTCGACGCCTTCTTCGCCGAGCTGATCGAAACAGCACGCGGCACGATGACGCTGAACACCCTGGCTCCCATCGCCGTCCTGCTGGCCCAGTGGCGACACAGCGCCGAGATCCACGCCGACCCCGCCCTGTACACGATGCTGACTCGGGAACCGGACGGCGATCTCGGGCCTGTCCCCCGGCCGGCCGCCGTCGAAGCGGAATGAGCCCGAAGCGAGGAGACCGCGCCGCTGCGCCGCCCACCGGCGGCGGACGCATCTGGTATCTGATCGACGAGTCGAACCGGACCGTGTAGGTGATCTACGCCGGTACCGGCCATCCCAAGGCCACCGACTGAGAGCCAGGGTGGCGGACGAACATGGCCACCCACGGACGCCGGTGGATGAACCGCAGCAGTTCGGTAGCGCCCCGGCGTCGCCCTCGCCGACACCGCCGACACCGCCGACACCGCCACCGCGGGAAAGGTCTTCCATGCCGCCTACCAACGCCTACTCACCCCAACCGAGCGTGCCCACCTCTGGCCGGCTGGCCACCCTGTCGACGGACCCGGCGCCCCTGTTCGTCTACGGAAGCCTGCTCTTCGATGACGTCGTCCGCATCCTCATCGACCGCGACCCCCACCGCACACCCGCCACCGTGCACGGATGGCGTGCCGCTGCCCTACCCGGACGCGTTTACCCCGCGCTCATCGCCGAACCCGAAGCGACCGCTTCCGGGCATCTACTCGACGACCTCACCGCCGAGGAATGGCAAACCCTCGACACCTTCGAAGCCGACTTCTACACCCTCGCCCGGATCACCTTTGCCAACGGCAAGAATGCGTGGACCTACGCCGCTGAGGACCCCGCCACGGTCGAGCCCGTCACATGGGACCCGAAGATCTTCGCCCGGCAGCAGCTATCCGCCTACCTCACCAACTGCACCGCCTGGCGTCAGCACCACGACGCCAGGCGATAGCCCGCACGTTGCCGAATTCCTCGATTGAGAGGTCAAGACCGCAACCGCGCTCGCCCGGCGCGCGGCAGTCGAAACGGCCTCAGCCGGTAGCTGACCCGCCGCCTTGCCGACTGCTGTTCCGGATCTTATCGGTGAGATCTTCCACCTGATCTGCCGGTGGAGGAGTTATGTCACCGAGCGGCACCCCGTAGTCGAAGAATCCGACGGTGTTGCCCACCGTAATGGACGAGCCGGCGACGTTTCCGGTCATTTCTTTCACCGTTATCGAGTATGCCATTTGGATTATCCGACCCTCGGAGTCGATCCAGACGTCCGCCGGGAATGTTTTGGTGGCGATCGAAGCGGACAGCATCTTGGCCGCTGCGGACGGCCGCTCAACGGCGGCTTTTTCCGGATCGACGACCAGTGTGTACCGGGTGGCGTGGACTCCGCGAATGTCTTCTTCACCTACCACACGGGGTTCCCCAACGACACCGTGGAGGAAGGAAAGGCCCTGGCGCGGGTCGCTCCCGGACGGTCCGGCGAAATCATTGATCCCCATGCCGAGCAGGGCGCTCAGGTCGAAACGAATCCAGGTCTTGCCGGGAGGGAGGGAGAGTTTTTCCTGATCCGCGTACCGAATGTACTCGATCCCGTCGAGAACCATGCCCTCATAGTCGCCGACTTGGGTGACGTTTCCCTTAAGGCGCATCGTACGGCCGTCGAGGGTCGTCACCCCTTCGCCGGTCGCCTCGATGGTCTCGGTCCTACCCTCGACGGGCACCGTCAGCCGCTGGCTGATCGAAAAGCGCATCGTCGTCGCTTCCAGGGTCTTGTCGTAGGCGGCCGCCACCACGGTGACCGGGTCCTTCGACGATCGCCCGTCCTCGGCGCCAACGGTTGACGATGCGCAGCCCGTGAAGGCCAGGACAGCCAGGATGATGCCGAGGGGTGCGCGGGGATATCGCCGCATGGACCTTCTCCGGGAGAGGGGGTGCCTCATCGTCCACCCAACCTTTGGATTAAAAGATCAATAAGAATATTAATATGTACTTATGGTAGCATTTTTCTCCAGCACCTCAGACGACTTCTCCCGAAACGCTGCGGTTGGGTCTGGCTGCCGAGGTTCTCCAGCCTGCCGGTAGTCGCGAATGATCCCGTCGAGACGATCACGATCGTTGATCGTTGATCGTTGATCGTTGATCGTTGATCGGCGTGCCGGGTTCGGACAGCAGGCCAGTGCTGGTGCTGGGCGGCACCTGCTGCTGCAGTGATCGGTGGGGCCGGCGGCTGTTGTAGTAATCGATTACCACATTTGGTGGCCGTCGCAGTCCGAAACAGGACAGTTGCTTCCAGGCAGGACCTTCCTCTATCGTCAGCCATGCGATGCACAACGTGGCACCGAGCCGACGACTTGGGGGGTCTAAGTGCCTGTTTTGAATCTTCTGTCGACCCTGCTGACTACTTACACAGCTACGACTTGATTGAATTGGCCTTAGAGCGACCGGCGACAGGGGGCGCGGCGTCGCGGGACTATTGCCGGGCGCTCTTTGGGAACGATGTGAATCTGGTGTTGTGGCAGGAGCATCAGATTCACATCGTTAAGAGCCTGATTTGAATCCTCTGTCCGGGCGAGCCCAAGATTCAAAACAGACTCTTAACCGTGCTGACCGCAGGTGGAACGGCGGGTACAGAAACCTCGGGCACACCGGCGCCGCTGCCGCAAGCTGCAAGCTGCAAGCCACAATCAGAACCGAGCTGGGACGCGCCCTCATTTCCCCGAACAGTACTCCTGACGAGATCCCCGTAGATTGAACTGGCGCCTTTGATTGGGTTTCCAGCCGTCAGTAAAATGCTGGTCGATCAACTACTCGGCATCGGCATCGGCATCGGAAGTGGAAGTGGAAGTGGAAGTGGCGAAATAACCTGTGTGGTCGAGCCGGCGATCGAGCATTTCGAGCAGGCCGAGAACAGTTTCGCCTTTAAGGTATTCCTTCCGTTCTTCACCGTCCATGTTCGAAGGAACCAATCCTATGGCTGACGTGACAGAATCCATTGCGATCATTGGTATGGGTTGCCGCTTCGCGGGCGGCGCCGACACACCCCAGAAATTCTGGCGGCTGCTCGCACGGGGCGAGGATGCAATCTCCGAGGTCCCGCCACAGCGGTGGGCGTCCTACGCCGAAGCCAGCCAGGAGAACGCCGCGGCGCTGCGTAAGACCACGCGCTTCGGTGGCTTCCTCGACGACATCGAGGGATTCGACGCCGAATTTTTCGGAATCATGCCGCGCGAAGCCGAGCTGATGGACCCTCAGCAGCGCATCCTGCTGGAGGTCGCCTGGGAGGCGCTCGAGCACGCGGGTATCCCGCCGGCGAGCCTTGCCGGTGGCGACGCCGGGGTGTTCGTCGGCGTCGGCTCGGACGACTACGGTCGCCGCCTGCTCGAGGACCTGCCCCGCATCGAGGCCTGGACCGGCATCGGGGCCTCCATGTGCGCCGTCGCCAACCGCATCTCCCACGCTCTCGATCTGCGCGGTCCCAGCCTCGCCGTGGACACGGCCTGCTCGGCGTCGCTGGTCGCCATCCACCTCGCCTGTCAGTCGTTGGCCCTCGGTGAGACTCCGCTCGCGCTGGTCGGCGGCGTGCACATCATGGCCGGTCCCGGCCTGACCATGGTCCTCGACGCGGCAGGCGCGATCTCGCCGGACGGCCGCTGCAAGTCCTTCGACGCCGCAGCGAACGGCTACGGCCGCGGGGAGGGCGCCGCGGTGATCGTCCTGAAACGGCTCGCCGACGCCCAACGTGACGGCGACCAGGTGCTCGCGGTGATCCGCGGCAGCGCGGTCAACCAGGACGGCCACACCAACGGCATCATGGCCCCCAGCGGGGAGGCACAGATCCACCTGCTGCGCCGTGCCTACCGCATGGCCGGCGTGGAGCCGGCGACGGTCGACTACGTGGAGGCGCATGGCACGGGTACCCGCGCCGGTGACCCGATCGAGGCCGCCGCGATGGCCGCCGTGCTCGGGCGAGGCCGGCCCGCCCGGCAGCCATGCCTCATCGGCTCGGTGAAATCGAACATCGGTCACCTGGAGGCCGGCTCCGGTGTCGCCGGAGTCATCAAGGCCGTGCTGGCGCTGGGGCATGCCGAAATACCGGCGAGCCTCAACATCAGCGAGCCCAACCCGGCCATCCCCTGGGACACCGCCGGGCTCGAGGTGGTCACGACGACCCGGCCGTGGCCCGTCACCGAGCACCCACGCCGTGCCGGGGTCTCCGGCTACGGCTACGGCGGCACGATCGCGCACGTGGTGCTTGAACAAGCGCCCCCGAACGTGACCGAACCCCTGGTGGACACCGCGCAGCCGTCCCTGTTCCTCGTGTCCGGCGCCACCGAAGCCGGCCTGACCGCGGCCGCCGGGAATCTCGCCGACTGGCTCGAGACCGACGGCGCGGGCACCCCACTGGCCGCGGTCGCCCACACCCTGCGAGAACGGCGCAGCCACCTCACCCACCGTGCCGGAGTCGTCGCGGCCGACCGCGCCGAGCTGGTCGCCGCTCTGCGTGCGGCGGCGGCCGGTAACGAGGCGGCGGGCGTCCGGCTGGGGACGGCGAAACGGCGGGCGATGGGCCCGGTATGGGTTTTCTCCGGACACGGGTCGCAGTGGGTGGGCATGGGGCGCGATCTGCTGGCCACGGAACCGGCGTTCGGGCGGACGATCGACAGGGTCGGCGAGATATTCGCGGCGGAGATCGGGTTCACTCCGCGTGCAGTGCTCGTCGGCGACGAACTCTCCGCGGTCGACGTCATCCAACCGATGATCTTCGCGATGCAGGTAGCGCTCGCCGACGTGTGGCGTGAGCACGGCTTCGAACCCGCCGCAGTGATCGGCCACTCGGTCGGTGAGATCGCCGCAGCCGTGGTCGCCGGTGCGCTGACCCTCAGCGACGGCTCGCGGCTGATCTGCCGTAGGTCGATTCTGCTCCGTGAGGTGGCCGGCAAGGGCGCGATGGCCATGGTCAACCTGCCCTTCGACGAGGTGCGCGCACGGCTCGGTGAACGCAACGACGTCGTCGCCGCGATCGCGGCTTCGCCGTCGTCGACCGTGATCGCAGGCGACGTCGATCCCGTCGAGGCGACAGCCCGCGCCTGGGAAGCCGAGAAGCTGGTCGTCCGCCGGGTTGCCGCCGATGTCGCCTTCCACTCGCGGCACATGGATCCCCTGTTGGACAGGCTGGTCGCGGCGGCGAACGGGCTCTGCCCGGACATCGCCTCGATCCCGGTCTACACCACCGCGCTGGCCGACCCGCGCGCGGAACCGCTGCGTGACGGCGCCTACTGGGCGGCCAACCTGCGCAACCCCGTCCGGTTCGCGGCGGCTGTACAGGCGGCGGCCGAAGACGGCTACACCGCCTTTGTCGAGATCTCCGCACACCCCGTCGTCGCGCATTCGGTGGCCGAGACCCTGGACGCGCTGGGAATCGCGGACGGCTACGTCGGCGGCTCGCTCCGGCGTGGCACCCCCGACCAGCGCACGCTGCTCGCCAACGTTGCTGCACTGCACTGCGCGGGCGTCGAAGCACGCCGCGCGTCCGGCGGGCAGCCGCTGGCCGAGTTGCCCACGACGCCGTGGCGACACCGGCGCTACTGGCGCGACTCCGCCGTGAGCCGGCCCGTTCGCTCTCACGACGTCGAGCGCCACACCCTGCTCGGCGGCCACACCGTCGTGGTCGGTTCGGGTCGGCTTGAGCTCTGGCAGACCTACCTCGACCTGACCTGCCGGCCCTACCCCGGCGACCATCCGGTACACACCGTAGAGATCATTCCTGCGGCCGTGTTGCTGCACACCTTCGCCACCGCCGCCTCGAACGGCGGCTCGTTGGCCGCGCTCGCCGACATCGTGCTGCGCACTCCGGTCGTGGTCAGCGCACCGCGCGAGATCCAGATCTCCTGCCAGGATTCGACGCTGCGGCTGAGCTCCCGGCGCGTCGGCGGCACGGGCGACGGCGGCACGGGCGAGGGCGACGGTGTCTGGCTCACCCACACCACGGCCGCCGTTGATCCGCTTGGTGCGGTCGCCGAGCGGACGCTTGAGCTCGCCGCGTTGCGTGCGAGCTGCCCGGACGTCCTACCGAACGACTTCGTCGTCGACCGTCTCGCCGGCATCGGCGTCGCGGCGATGGGCTTCCCCTGGCACATAACCGAGCTGCGCGTGCTCGACGGCCAACGGCTGTTCGCCGCGGTGGACTCCGGCTACGGGGCCGCCCCGACGTGGGCGTCGGTGTTGGACGCTGCGCTGTCCATCGCGTCGGTGGTCTTCGGCGGGCCGCCGACTCTCCGGATGCCCGCCGGGATCAGGCAGGTGGCGTTCAACGGTGACTCACCATCACAGGCCCTCATATACATCCGCACCAGCGTGGAGCGCCCCACAGACACCGCGGACGTCGACATCGCCACTGTCGACGGCCGTGTCGTCGCGACCCTGACCGGCTTGCGCTACGCGGTGCTCGACGGCGACCCGGGCGCCGCTGCCAGTCCGAGCAGGCTCGTCCACGAGATCCTCTGGCGGCCCCTGACGGTGGCAGAGGACACCTGCGCCCTCGACGCGGTCGTCATCGTCGGCACGCCACTCGAGGCGATCGCGGACGCGGCGCGGGACGCGGGGATTGCGATCTGGCAGGTTGCGGACGCCGACGCCCTGGACGGGTTGCGTGACCGAGCAGGCGCGAACACAGCGGTGCTGGTCGGCCCGACACCGCAGGGCGACAACGAGGCTGACAGCGCGCAGCGCTCCGCATGGCTGCTCGCCTGCGTCGCCCAGCGTGTGTCGGGCTGGACGGGCGGGCGACCGAGAATCTGGGCGGTGACCAGCGGTGTGCCGGACGGCTCGCTCACCGGCGCTTCCATGTGGGGCGTCGGCCGCGTCATCGCCGGGGAACAGCCCGAGCTGTGGGGCGGGATCGTCGACAGCGACCACCTGGCCGCATCGGCCGAGCGGCTGCTCGCGGTCCTGCGCGCGCGACCCGACGAGGACGCGGTGCGGATCATCGAGGGTCGGACGACAACGTCGCGCCTCCTGCCTGTGCCCGGCCACATCGTTCGCCCCGCGCCCACGTTCCGCCCGGACGGCACATATCTGGTCACCGGTGGGATGGGAGCGCTCGGCCTCGAGGTAGCGCGCTTCCTGGCCGGACGCGGCGCACATCGGCTCGTCCTCGCAAGCCGGCGCCCCTTCCCGGAAAGGGCGGAGTGGGACCGTTGTTCGGACGAGCGGATCCTCGCCCAGATCGAGGCGGTGCGGGCGCTGGAATCCCTCGGCGTCACGGTCAAGGTCCTCTCCCTCGACATCACCGACGCCGCGGCGATTCGGACGGCGCTCGACCCGGCGGCGCTCGGCCTGCCGCCCATCGTCGGGATCGTGCACGCCGCCGGGATATCGGACGACCGGATGCTCGGCGAGCTGGACGAGGACTCGCTGGCCGCGGTGATGGCGCCCACAGCGCACGGCGCGCTCGTCCTGCACGAACTCTTCCCGCCAGGCAGCGTGGACTTCTTCGCGATGTTCTCCTTCTGCGGGTACCTGCTGGGCCTGCCGGGTCAGGCGAGCTCCGGCGCGGCGAACGCCTTCCTGGACGCGCTGGCCGCCCACCGGGGTGACGATACGATCAGCTTCGGCTGGACCTCGTGGCGAGGGCTGGGCATGTCGACATCCTCGACCATGATCAACCTTGAACTCAACGCCCGTGGCACTGCGGACATCTCGCCCCTCGAGGCATTGCGCGCCTGGGATTTCGCCGAGCGGCGTGTCGGCACACACTGCGCGGTCCTACCCATGATCACGGTGGATTCCGGCATGCCGAGACCACCGCTGCTGCGGGAGATCACCGTCGAGGAGACGGTCGCGGGCAGATCCGGCCCCGCCGACGACTGGTCGGCACTCGAACCCGCCGAACTGCTTGACCAGCTCATGGACATGGTCCGCACACAGGTCGCCGAGGAGATCAAGCTGGCTCCCCAGGAGCTGGACACCGGCAAACCGCTGCTGGAGATGGGCCTGGACTCAGTGATGACCCTGGTTATCCGGCGACGCCTGGAGAAGCTGTTCCGCGTCCCGCTGCCGGCGACGCTGCTGTGGAACCGGCCAACCGTGGCGGCGCTGGCCGAGTACCTCGCCGAGGTGCTGAGCGGCGGGGAAAGGTCGGCCGCACCTGACGAGGGCGAAGTTATCCCGGCGGGCGCCGTATGAGCGCCGACGTGGCGCCCTGGGTCGATCGATGCATGTGCGGCGGACTGTCCCGCTCCACTTTCCGCGATCTCCAAGGCCATCCACCTGTCGTATGCGATCTCTGTTGTGGGGATCGCGGCGGGCGGGAAGGCCGACGTGGACCCCGCTAGGATAAGCAATGATACAATCGCTTACGCGATCCAAGAGGGGCCATTCGGGCATCGTGGATCGCCTGAGCCAGGAGCCCCGGTGGACTTCCACTTCCTCCTCGCCCTCGTCCTCTCGCCAGGCGTCGTCGCCGGCTTCGTGACGATCACCAAGCACCGCCAATGGCTTGACCTTGTGCGCCATGTCTACGACCACGAGGCCGCAGAGGGTCGAATCGTCGATCCCATCGCATTGTTGGAGACCGCCAAGCACTCCCGTGCCGCTCGACCATGACCCCGCCCACTCACCATGGTCATCAACGTCCTCCCCCAGCTCGTAATCCGGGTCAAGATAACGAGCTCTGCCACGATTCCGGGGAACGATGTGAATCCGGTGTCATCATGACGACCCGGAAATCACATCGTTCCCGACTCCGAGGTGCCAGCTGAGGGTGGGAGCCGAGGGGGAAGCTGGTCAGACGCGCACCCAGAGCCGGTTGCGCTAAGCGCCCGATCCGCGACAGTGGAGGCGATCTGCTACAGCGTGTGGGTCAGGGTGCCAAAGCCCAACTGGTCGAACCCTCCGCTGTTGGGACCGTAATCACCGCCACCGCCCTCGGCCCGGACCCTCGCGGCATAGGCAGTGACATTCGGTGCCGCCAGCCCCCGGCGTTTGACGTAGTGGTTGTAGACGAGCTCCCAGGAGGGTCGGTCGAGTCCGCGACCGGCTTCGGCGACGACGGTCTGCGACTGCTGTTGACAGTTCTGGCCGGTACCCCAGGTGTAGGTGGTGAAGGGGACGGACTCGCCCAGGTTGTACTTCGCGACGTATTCGCAGCCTCGCAGGAAGCGACTGTCGCTGTATCCGTACATGTCCTGACCCTGATTCCAGGCCATTTCGCAGAATGCGCCCATCAGGGCGGGGCCAAGCGTGGCATGGCCCTGGTCACGGCCGCTTTCCTGCCACTGACCGAGCCCGCCCGGGTGCAGGAACGGAACGGCCTTCATGATGGCCCCGTTCCCCGCGCCGTTCTTGAAGTATTCGATGGCCCGGTCGAACTTGGCGCGGTCGTCGCAGAGGATGCCGATGGCCAGAATGGAGGCCATGTTGCACAGGTCCCAGTTGGCCCAGTAGTTGGTGATACAGGCGTCATTGTGCTCGCGGAGGAACCGGTCGTTCAAGGGGTAGAAGACGTTCAGCATCATCGCCTTGAACCGGTTGAGATCGAATCCGTCGTAACCCCGCATGATCTCGGCGGCGTTGGCGAACTGGTAGCCGTATATCCCGGCGGCGAGGTACCGGTCGGCGTTGCCGGTGACCATCGTCAGCGTCGCGGACCAGGCGTTGAGAATATCGCGCGCCGCGTCGGCGTGGGCGACGTCCCCGCTGATCTTCCAACGCAGCGCGTTCTGGTAGGCAGCGTGGATGTCGTTGTACAGCTGGGGGTAGTTCTGCCCGTCCCCACCCCGTATCACCGTCGCGATCGGACGTGCCTTCCACGTGCTCTGGGAATGGCCGTTGGCTACCAGTCTGTCCCAGCCCGCTTTCCACGGTGTGGCACCGGCGCGCACCTTGACGGTCATGCGGTCGAAATCGGCCTGGGTGTGCAGCATGCCGGGATGGACGAAAGCGCCGTTCGCCGGCCGGCCGGCAGCTGCTGCCGCACTCGGTGCCGGCACGGCCGTGATTGGACCTGGTGTGGCCGTGGTTGGAGTTGGTGTGGCCGACATGGCCGCTCCTGGCTCACAGGCGGTCAGTGGCACGGTTGCGGCCGCAGCCGCGGCGAAGCCGAGAAGATGGCGCCGGCTGATCTGGTTGGTCGGTCCCGTGGTCGTGGACACGGAGCTCCTCATCGGGTTGGATCCCCCCCAACCTGACAAATCACTTTATACCGCATGGCAGTCATGGCCCGGTCGAAGGGTGTGTCCTTCCATCCCGTCGCGCGTAGGCAGGCCCGACCCGCAGGCGAACACGCTCTCCCGACGGTGGGTGGAGCGGTCCCGCGTCCGTGGACAGAAGGTTTGGACGAGTTTCAGCGGCGGACCGCCAGGTGATCTGGCTAGTGCGGCAGGTTGAGGTCCGAGCAGACCGACAGCGCCGCCCGCGCGTCCGTGGGCAGGCCCGCGTAGTTCCCCTTCTCGGTGTCCTGCAAGATCGCACTCATTTGCAGGTGAAGCTTGCCGTACTTCTTGTCATCCTCATGCGCCGCGACCGTGCCCAGCCACGCCGCAGCGCGCAGCCGCTCGATGTCGTCAAGCTTGTCGGGACCCAGCTCGACCAGCCCGGGCTTGGTCCGGACCAGGGCCGCGCAGGCCGCCGCGGCGTCGTCGGGCGCGGCGCTGGGGCTGGGGCTGGGGGTGTCACCGCCGCAGCCGGCCAGCGTCAACTCCAAGGCGAAGGCCATCATGAGCAAGACCGTCTGAACCTGCCGGGCGCGGATGAGCATGTCATCATTATTGACAATGCGGGACACGTTCGGAAACTCGGGTCGAACCTGCCCCGTCCGGCCCTGACCGCACACGCGGATGCCGGCTTACCCGGAAACCGTGCTGGTGATCGTGAACAGCAGCCACAGGCAAACCGCATCACGTCACCGCCGGCTACGCGGCAGGCGTAGCCACCTCCGATGATCTATCAGGTGCCGGCCTGGCCGCACGTGAGTATGTGTGGGGGGTACCCGTCTGCTGTCGGGAGTCCGCACTGCTGTTCAATAGATCAGAATCACCGAAAACCAGGCGAACCCAGGTGAATGGATCTTAAATGGCAGGTGGGGGCGGGCCAGGGCCAGGGCCAGGGCCAGGGCCAGGGCCAGGGCCAGGGCCAGGCAACAGTCCGGTACGATTAGTATTTGAAATTCTTGGAATTCTGACTACCATCTGCACCCTGCTCGCATTTGCCAGGGATCAGATATCAATACTGGTCGCTGGTTTTGTTATTCTAGCGGTACTTTTTCTGGGATATCAGATATCTTTACATCATCGCGGGAGCTCCCGCCTTCCCCTGCCCATAATTATGACCCTGATTTTGATCACCATATGTTTGATCCTGACGTCAGTCTTCGTTTTCAAAGGTTACCCGGGGAACCCCGGCGCAAATCCGTCTGAGGGCGCCAGCCCCTCTCAACCATCGGTTACAGGTTCCAGCACTCCTAAAGACGCCTACGTGGCCGAAAGTATGGTCGACACCGAAAGCTGTCAACCTTCATGTCTCCACTTGACAACCCCGCCGGACGCTCTTCTTATTGACGGCACCGCTTACCGTCACAGCCTGTATTTCGATCTTCGCTGCATAAATGGTAGTTCAGAGCAAACCGCATCTGCGAATATTTATCTAAACCGAAGATACCGCAGCTTTCATGCCGTCGTCGGCCTCGGCGGGGCACCCGACGGGCTTCCAGTCCAATTCAAGGTGAGCGACGACGACGGAGAACGAGACCTCGGCACTAAGAACATAATTTACGGACAACACGAATATTTCAGTGTCGCGGTTGACGGTATTGCCCGAATAAAGCTGAAGATCAAGTTATCAGCTCTCGATTCGTCCTCGCCTCAATGTCTGTCGAACCGATTTCAGGCGGTTTGGGGTGATATATCAGTAAATCCTTGATTCGTTCCTGGAACCGGACCCCGGTCGACAACCGAGGGAATACAGGCCGGGGACGTCGTTCCGAGGTCCGGAAAGTGTAGGCCAGCGGGCGACGCACGCCATGCACCACTGCCAAGAACGCCCGACACCAGGGGTGTGGATCAAGGAGCGGAGCTGGGGCACGTACGTCATCCGCAAGGAGACCGCCACCGTCCCCGGCGCACCACGGTTTCCGGGCGATTCCGCCACACATGTGCACGTGGGCATCGTCCACCGCGGCCGCCAGCTCGTCGGGATGCCAGTGGTTGACAAGCGTCATCCCAGGATCGAGCAACTCCATCCCGTCGAAGAAACGCCCTACATCATCCCCAACTGGTCCGTCGTAACCGCCAGAGACCGGTCGCGAGCTGGGCGAACGTCGCCGGGTTCGGCGCCTGCTCCGCGGCCACCTCTGGATGTTCCGGACCAGCGCGCACGACCTCGTCCGCCGCCCGCGATACCGCCGCAACCTACTCTTCAGGCCAGCTCGACCGTGCGATGCGAAACTCCCGGGGATATCGCCACTGGCGCAGAGCCACCCCGATATCGAGCGTGCGCCGGCCGTCAGCCATTGAAGTCAT
>NZ_CAUVXL010000026.1:0-8199 GCF_963555915.1 Protofrankia sp. Cas4 | reverse complement strand
GACCGGTTCGGCGCGGCCGAGCTGGTCTCCTCCGGCGCGACGACGCTGCAGGGCCGCATCCCGGTCAACCCGAGCGGAGGCCTCAAGGCCAAGGGCCACCCACCGGGCGCCACCGGCGTCGCCCAGTGCGTGGAGCTGGTCGAACAGCTTCGCGGCGAGGCGGCGAACCAGATCGACCGGGCAAGGGTGGCACTCGCGCACAACATCGGTGGGCCGACGGCGGTGTCAGCCGTCACGCTGCTGTCCACCGACAGTGGCTGACCAAGGGGTCACCGACAGTGGCTGACGCCGGGACCGCCGCGCTGCGGGACCTCATCCGCGCCGGCTCCCGGATCGCGATCGCCGACGGCGTCGGCGCCCCCCGCGCCGTATCCGCCGAGCTGAGCGCGCTCGCCCGCGGGTACGGCGACGTATCGCTGCTGCTGGGCTGGGTGCCGGCCGCCGACCCTGGGCTTGATCTCACCGCGTTCGCCGAGGTCCGGGCGCTGATGGGTGGCTGGGGGTTGCGCCGCGCGATCGACACCGGCCATGTGCGCTACCTGCCCGTCGCCTTGGGCGCGACTCCGGCATTGGTCCGCGGCCCGCTGCGCCCCGATGTGCTCGTCGCCGCGCTCGTCGAGGTACCAGGCGGTTTCGCGTTCGGTAGCGAGGTGTCCTGGATGCGGGCCGCCGTCGGCGCCGGCACCGTCGTCGCGGCCGTCGTCAACGACGCGCTACCACGGGCCGACGCGGGCCCACCGCTACCGGCTGACCAGGTGGTCGTCGTCGCCCGCGCCAACCAGCCGCCGCTGGAGATCCCGCCCGCGCGGATCGGTCCGGAACACGCGGCGATCGCGCGGCATGTCGTGACGTTGATTCCCAGCGGTGCACGGGTGCAGGTCGGACCCGGGCCGCTCGGCGCCGCCACCCTGGACGCGCTGCGGGTGCCTGTGTACCTCGACACGGGGCTCATCCTCGACGGGGTGGTGGACCTCGCTGAACGCGGGCTCCTGGCGGGCAGCTCGATGGCCAACCCGATGGGTGCCTACCTGGCCGGCAGCCGTCGGCTCTACGCCTGGGCCGACCAGCGCCCGATCCTGCACCCCGTCGAGGTCACCCATGACGCCCACCGGCTGTCCACCGGGATACCGTTCATCGCTGTCAACACGGCTCTCGAAGTGGATCTCGACGCGCAGGTCAACGTGGAAGGCACCGCGGCATCAACTCTCGGCGGCATCGGCGGGCACCCCGACTTCGCCGCCGGCGCGGCCCGTTCCGACGGGCTATCCGTGATCGCCGTCCCGACCCGGCATGCCAGGAGGTACACCCTGGTCGACCGGCTCAGCCGGCCGACGAGCACGCCGGCCCACGACGTCGACGTCGTGGTGACCGAGCAGGGGGCGGCTGACCTCCGCGGCCTCGACCGGGCCGAACGCCGCAACGCGCTGCTCAGGCTGTGGGGACGCCAACCGTGAAACCGCAGGTAGAAATACCACCGGTGAGGCAGTCATGGCCGGTAACACCATCGGCAAGGAAACCATGAAAGTGAGCACCGTGAGTCAGAGCACCGCGGGTGAGCGCACAGCGGGTGGACGCACAGCGAATGAAGGCGCAGCCGGCGGGAAAGCGGTCGAAGCCGGCCGCAAGCCGAAAATCGCGGAGGTGACGGCGCGGGCCATCGGTGACCGGATCGTCGACCAGTCACTCACCGAAGGCGCCACGCTGCCGAACGAACGGCTCATGGCCGAGGAATTCGGGGTAGGCCGGACAACGATCCGGGAGGCGTTGCGCCTGCTGGAAACCCAGGGCGTCATCCGGATCAAACCAGGACCGGGAGGCGGGCCCCAGGTTCGCCGCCCCCGCCCCGACGACCTCGTCGGCGCGATGACCCTGATCCTGCAGTTCCTCGGAGCGACACTCGACGAGGTCGCGGTCACCAGGGAAATCATCGAAACGGCGGTCACGGCAATGGCCGCCGAACACGCGACGCCCGACGACCTCGCCGGCCTGCAACAGACCATCGACACGATGCGGGCCAACCTCACCGACGACGCCGTGTTCTACCCCCAGAACGACGCCTTTCACGCCCAGCTCGCCCGAGCCTGCGGCAACACCGTCCTGCTGGTCATCGCCGAAACACTGGAACGGATGACCGCGAACACCAGCACCGAGGTCGAATACCCCGCGCGCACCCGGGCCCGCATCGCCGACGCCCACCAGCGGATCGTCGACGCGCTCCAGGACCGCGACATCCGCGGCGCAGCCGACGAAGCGGACGAGCACATGGGCGAGTTCCGCCGCTACGCCCGCCGGCACTACCCCCACCTACTCAACGAACCCGTCCGCTGGACCTCCAACGACCGCTAACCGCCGGCCGGCCACCCGCTGCCCGTAAGGGTCGCGGGTGGTACCAGCTGTTCTTCACCCTCACCAACAAGCTGTCCTTCCACGGTGCGCTGGCCAGGCCGATCCTGGACACCGACTACATGACCTACGCGCAGTGGATCAGCGAGACCAACCTCCACGCCGTCGAAACCATCGCCGAATACCTGGGCGGACCGGCAGTGGCGGCGCCACAAGTACTGGACGAACCTCGACGACACCCTCCCCTCGGAGAGGGCCTGTAGAAATAACGGTGTAACTCCCCGAGAGTGAGGATGCGCCGTGAGTGACACGATGGTGGGGCGGCTGCCGGAGCAGGTGCGGGCAGGGGAACGGCAGGACCGGCGTCAGTCCCACAACCACGGCGGGCAGTCGCGGGGCCGGGCCGGCGTCCTATCTCGGTGTCCTGACGGTGCTGGCTGACCGCCCGCAGGAATGGTGGCAACCGGTCGACGGTTGCTACGCGACATGACAACTGTTGGGCTGATCGGCAGCGGTAACATCGGCGGTACGGTGGCCAGGTTGGCCGTCGGGGCCGGCTACGACGTGGTATTGAGCAATTCTCGTGGGCCCGAGACGTTGAACGCACTCGTGGACGAGCTGGGCCCGCGCGCCCGCGCCGTAACCCCGAGCGAAGCGGCTGACGCGGGTGACCTGGTGGTCGTGACAATTCCGCTGGCAGCGTATCGCAGCGTGCCTGTCGAGCCGCTCGCCGGAAAGGTCGTCATCGACACCAACAACTACTATCCGGCACGCGATGGCCAAATTCTGGAGCTGGATGACGAATCGACCACCACCAGCGAACTTCTTCAGCGCCACCTGCCCGGCTCGCGGGTGGTCAAGACGTTCAACAACATCTACTTCAAACATCTGTTGTCGCTGCCCAGGCCGGCCGGGGCGCCCGACCGCTCGGCCCTGCCGATCGCCGGCGACGACCCGGCGGCGAAGGCCACCGTGACCGCCTTTCTCGACGCGCTTGGCTTCGACGCCGTCGATGCTGGTCCGCTCGCTGAGGGATGGCGTTTCCAGCGCGACACCGCCGCCTACGCCGGCATCTTCTTCGGACCGAAAGGGGCCGCCGGCGATGCGGGGGTCCCGGTCGGCGCCGCCGCGATCCGGGCCGCGCTGGCCGCCGCCCGCCGTTACGCCGAGGTAGGCAGCTGACGTGAGCCGTGCACCGAGTTCCGGCCGGAGGCGACCGCTGACCCTGGCCAGATCCTTTTCGTCGACGGCGTCACAGCTCACCTGACGCCCACCCTCACCGCACAGATCCGGGCGGTGTCAGAGATTTGCTGTCGGCTCGACTGAGCCGCGGGACCGGCTCGTCGTCGGAGGTTGAATCGCGGCGGTGAGCCGGTCCGGGCCGGTCCCCTACAGCCGGACGGTGCGGGCGGTCGCCGGCGATTCGCTGCGGTGCTCCCGGGCCGCCGGTGTCGCGGGCGAGGCCGCGGGCACCGGGCGGGTGGAGAGCGCGATGCCGAGGGCGACCAGGCCGAGCCCGTGGACGGCGACGCCTGAGTGGGCTGGATCGGCCAAGTGCAGGCCGAACGCGCGGCGGCACTGGTTGCCCTCGGACGGGCAGCGCCGGCTGGGGAGTCGCGGCGCAGACTCACCCGACAGCAAATCAAAGATCTTGTCGACGGCCTCGACGGCCTGCTCGCGGCGCTGCACGACGCCGACCCAGCCGACAAGGCCGAGGTTCGCGCGGCACGAACGCACCGTGGGGGTCCGGGGGCTCGGCCCCCGGACAGGCATAAACGAGACGACTTGGCGCGAAGTACACAGGTCGTCTGGAGACGAGTGTCCCAGAGGGGACTCAACTTGAACCCTGTCCTCGCGCGATACGTCCGCGAACACGCAGTTCAAGGCTAGAGCGGAGTCCGTGGCTGCGGCCACGGGATCGGCAACCACGGCCAGGGCCACGTGCCACCATCCTCATCGGGACGTCGGGGCACCCAACCGGATGCGCGTCAACCACAGGGCGACCACGCTCATGTGGGTGCACAACTCGGCCTTTCGGAACCGCGATGTCGTCGTGGGACCGGCGCTCCTCGTCGGCCCACCCAACCGGCACGGTGACAACAGGTCGGTCCCCGAGGACCTGATCGACCTGTTGTTCAACACCAAGCGCTACCGCGTCCAGCTCTGGACCAAGAGCGACCCCGGGTGGACCAGCGACACCGAAGTGTTCATCGACTGGCTGGAGGCGTACAGGTACGCCTTACAGTTGGTCGAGACGCGCGAAGCCGCCCAGGAGGTTCGCGTCGTGCCCGAGCTGGACAACGAATTGCGCGAGCAGTGGTTCAAGCTCGGGATCGAGAACCCGTGGATCAGTTCCGCGGACGACCCGCCGTTCACCCGAAACAGCTTCACCGGCTGTTACAGCGTCGAAGAGCTGGCCGAGCACATCGGACACGGCAACTGGGCGATCGGCACCACGTTCTACTACCGGGACCTGGGCTTCATCAATCAGGTCGAAGGCGGTGACGAGTGGCTGACCATCCAGGGCTTCGGCGTAGTCGGGTGGCGTCCGATTTGCGCTCAAGCAAGGCTGACTTCGACAAGATCAAGACGGTTCGCGCGAACGCCACGCCATGGGAGGGGCGACGGCGTCACGCCACGGTGCGAAACCGCCGCCAACCCTCCGTCCCAGCCCTTGCTTCACCTATCGAGATTCGATAGCTTCTCATCGCAACTCGATGGAAGGATGGGTCATGGGAAAGCTGGCAGTGCGTGCGCTTCGCGCCGTGCTCGTGGTGGTGCTCGCCGGCACCGTGTTCGTACAGGCATTGATGGTGTGGGTGTTGGCCACCGACCCGGAGGACGGGTCGCTCCCGCTGACCCCGCTGCGCGTGATCACGATCCTGGGCATGGTGTCGGGCCAGGTCGCCCTGGTCAGCGTATGGCGGCTGGTGGCGATGGTGCGACGCGGAACCGTGTTCTCCCACGCCGCCTTCCGGTACGTGGACGCCGTGATCGGCGCGATCGTGGCGGCTGCCCTCCTGTGGTTCGCGGTCACGGCCCTCAATGCGCCGGGCCAGCGGGCCGACCCGGGCGTCACCGTCATCATGGGCGGGGTTGGCCTGGCCATCCTGGGGGTCGCGCTCATCGTGCTCGTGCTGCGGATGCTGCTCGCCCAGGCCGTCGCGCGCGACGTCGAAGCGGCGCAGATGCAGGCCGAGTTGGATGAGGTGATCTGATGCCGATCGTCGTCGACATCGACGTGATGCTGGCCAGGCGGAAGATGTCCGTGGGCGACCTCGCGGACCGCGTAGGGATCACGCCCGCCAACCTGGCGGTACTCAAGAATGGCCGCGCTAAGGCGGTGCGCTTCGCGACGCTCGCCGCGCTCTGCGAGGTACTCAAGTGCCAGCCGGGCGACCTGCTGCGCTGGGAGGCCGAGGACGTCGCGGGCGGATGACGTGCCCCAGAGCGGGCGTGAAAACGCCTGGCACCACCGGCCTGACACGGCACGTCGACCGCATGGACGTGGATCGCCGATCGCCCGCAGCACCGTCCCGACCTCGCTGGGTAGATTCCGGTTGACTTGCACCGCACCGTCTTGGTCGACGACCGCGACCTGCGAACGTGACCTCCCCACCGAAATCCCCCGTCCTTCCAGCGCGGAAGGGCGGGGGTTCGTCGCTGGGCGGGCAGCCAGGGCTTCGCCGTAGTCGCTTTACACCCGATTCGCGACGATCCGTCAGGTCGACGGGGTTCTGGAAACGTGACAGGTACGGGCTTCCAAGATCATGAATTTCTCGCCGCCCCGTGATCCGAGTGGAAGACCGTGCCTGCCGACGCATCATCGCCGATCCCCCCTGCCTTTGACCAACTCCGCGAGCATCCCGGGGCCGTGCCCCAGGAGATCCCGGGCCTGCTGGAGCGACTGACCGCGGTGCCCGACCCTCGCGATCCGCGCGGCGTACGGCACGCTCTGGTCGTCGTGCTCGCGCTGACCGCGTGCGTGGTTCTGGCCGGAGCGACCTCCCTGCTAGCGGTGGGCGAGTGGATCACCGACGCCCCGCCGTCCGTCCTGGAGCGCCTTGGCGTACGGCCCGATCCGCTGTCCCCGGAGCGGTGCCTGCCGGCGGAGGCGACGGTGCGGCGGCCGCTGGGCCGCATCGACGGCGACGCGTTGGACCGGGCGGTGGGCCGCTGGCTGGCCGACCGGCGCGTTGGGGCCGACGGTCAGCTGCACGCAGTGGCGGTCGACGGCAAGACCCTGTGCGGAGCGGCCAGGGCCACGGGCCGCAAGATCCATCTGCTCGCCGCCTGCGACCACCTCTCCGGCCTGGTCCTGGCCCAACTCGACGTAGGCGAGAAGACCAACGAGATCACCTGCTTCCAGCCTCTGCTGGAGACCCTCGCCGACCTGGCGGGCGTGGTCGTGACCAGCGACGCCGAGCTGAGGTTCTTCGAGACCACGTTCCTACGGATGCAGAAGAACATCTTCGCCGACCAGGCCCCGATGCATGAGGCCTACCTGGCCGGCGGCGTCCCCGCGATCCGTGAAATGTATGACGCCGGACTGATCGACGGGAGGGCGATGCATGCCTGGACCTACATCGACCAGGGCAGACGCACCGGCAACACAAGCCTGGTAGCCGCGGGCAACACCGCCCTGCTCTACCGGGAACAGTTCCAGATCATCGCCGACGACTACGACCGCCTGCGCAACCACGACGGCCCGGTCGGACAGGGCTTCACCTACGCCATGACCACCCTCGGCGCGCTGTCCATCCCCGGCGCCCACGCGTTCGGCGAGGCCTACCCCCTTATTTCTACAGGCCCAATGTTTACGTAGCCGTGCTAAGCTTTGACAAAACCGAGTCGGCTCCGAATTGGAGTGGCTAGTGAATCATCGAGGCGTCCCACACAACGCCGCCACGGCCACAAGTATTGTGAGCGTGGACGCCCCGCGAGGCGATCCACCAGATTTTCTTGCGGCTGCCGACCACCGAGGCCGCATCGGGATTTTTCTGGGACTGGTAGATATCCTTGGATTCAGCCTCACCCTGCCGGCGACGAGAATAGCAGACCCTCGGGCGGAATCAAGCGGTCAAGGCGACACATGCCTTTCCAGCAGATCGTTGAACATTTCAATCGACTTGCGCCAGCCCAACGTCTCACGGTAAGTATTCGGTGATGCCGTGGGAGGGCATGCCAAGTACCCGGCCGGTGGTGACGGCCGGGTAACGGGATCGGCGCGGGAACCGGGGTTATGACGGTGACGGACCGGGCCGGATGATCCCGGGAGGATCATGGCCGTGGCTTCCGGTGGTGTCCCCGGGGTCTGCGATCCAGGGTAGGAACCGGTGCAGTGCCGCACCCTCGGGGGCCTTCCCGCCCGCGGTGGCGCACGCCTGGAGATACCCGGTCAGGTAGGCCAGGGGCTCGCAGCCGTTGCGTTCGGCGGTCGCGGTGATGGTCCAGACCCGGGCGGCCAGGTGCGCGGCCCACTCGGCTTGGCTCCCGTAGTAGTTCTTCCGCCCGACGACCGGGGTCCGCAACGCCCGCTCAGCAGCATTGTTATCCAGCTCGATGTCGGGGAAGTCCCGGTGGCGGGCCAGACCGTCCCATTCCCGGTCGAGGGTCGCCAGGACCTTCTTCGCGGCGGGATGCAGACTGTAGATCGCGGCCTGCTCACGGCGGACGGTGTCCATGACGGCCAGGGCCTGGTCGAACGTCTGGGATGCCTGGGTGTGTCCGGTGCTGCCGACCGTGGCGGCGGTGAGCTCCCGGTGGGCGACGTACAGGTCCGCGATCCGCGCCACCCACTGGTCCCGCCAGACGCGTAGCTGGGGGTGAGCGTCCCCGGCCCGGATGCCCTGTCTC
>NZ_CAUVXL010000025.1:35520-35886 GCF_963555915.1 Protofrankia sp. Cas4 | reverse complement strand
GAAGCTGTGGCGGGACAACGGGCTGAAGCCACACCGGCAGGGCACGTTCAAAATCAGCAAGGATCCTGCCTTCGCGGAGAAGGTCGCCGACATCGTCGGCCTGTACCTTGATCCGCCCGGTGAAGCGGTCGTGCTCAGCCTGGACGAGAAGACGCAGATCCAGGCGCTGGACCGCACCCAGCCACTGCTGCCGATCGAGTTCGACGCCTGCGAGAAACGCACCCACGACTACGTCCGGCATGGCACCACCGACCTGTTCGCTGCGTTGAATGTCGCGACCGGAGAGATTTTCGGGGAGTGCCGACCAACCCATGACGGTGCGGAATTCCTGTCCTTTCTCAAGAAAGCCGTCAATCCTCACGCCGA
>NZ_CAUVXL010000025.1:0-35140 GCF_963555915.1 Protofrankia sp. Cas4 | reverse complement strand
AGGGGAAACGATGCATGTGCCGTCCCCACGCCCGTGGGGGTGATCCGCATGTTTCGTAGTCGTAGTCGTAGTCGTAGTCGTAGTCGTAGTCGTAGTCGTAGTCGTAGTCGTAGTCGTAGGCCAGCCGGCGGGGCGTGGCCTGCACCTGGCGGCGGGTCGCGGGGTCCATGGCCGGTAATCCGCTGGCCGGGTCGCTGTTGTCAGTCATGGGACGCACTTCTCGAGGCCGATCGGGTGGCCGGTACGGTGCCGTCAGGTGGGGCGGTGCCGTTGGCGCTGCCGGGGTGGGCGACGACGACGTCGGCCGCGGCGGCGGGCGTGAGCTGCGGGTAGAACAGGTGGATCAGTCCGATCCCGATGAGGCCACCGACAATCTGGGCGGCGATGAAGCCGGGAGCCGACGCCGGCGCGATCCCGGCGAAGGAGTTGGAGAACATCCGGCCGACGGTGATCGCAGGGTTGGCGAACGATGTGGACGAGGTGAACCAGTACGCCGCGCCGATGTAGGCACCGACCGCGGCCGGCGCCCGCTCGGAGCGGCCGGAGCGGGCCAGGGAGAAGATGACCAGCAGCAGGCCGGCGGTGGCCACGACCTCGGACAGCAGATGCGGCCCGGACGCCCGATGATGAGTGGCGATCGACACGGCCGCCCGGTCGAACATCAGGTTCGCCAGCACGGCCCCGGCGGTGCAGCCGGCGACCTGGGCGGGTAGGTAGGCGGCCACGTCCCGCCACGACAACCCGCCGAACACGGCGTCGACGGCGGAGACGACGGGGTTGAAGTGCGCGCCGGACACCGGTCCGACCATCAGGATGATCGCGAACAGGCCGGCGGCGGTGACCGCCGCGTTTTCCGCCAGCTCCAAGCCGGTCTGGTTCGGGCTGAGCTGCTGCGCGGCGATCCCGGAGCCGATGACGAGGGCGGCCAGCAGCATGCTGCCGACCGCCTCCGCCGCGAGTCGCCGCGCGAGCGCTGGCTGCCGCTGTTTTCCCGACATCGCGCGGTCAGACGCTCAAGCCGGACGCGAACCCGATGGTCAGAACCTCACCCGCGTCGGTGCTCTGCGGGCCGCAGACCGGTCCGCAGTCGCACGCCGACCCTGGCCCTCCCGCAGCGGCGTCTCCCGCAGCGGCGTCGGGCAGGGTTCCCGCTCGGCCTTCCTCGGCGTCGGCCAGGACGGTGTACACCTCCCACGGCGCTCCGTCCGGGTCGTCGATCCACACCTTGTCCTGGACCGCATAGCAGCAGGTCGTGCCCTGTTCGGTCGCCGTGGCCATGCCCAGGGCGGCGAGTCGGCCGGTCGCCGCGGTCACCTCGTCGGGGGTTTCCACCTCGACCCCGAGGTGGTTGAGCGCCCCGGCGACCCCGCTGCCCCGGGCGTCCGGGTTCTCGATCAGCACCAGCTTCAGCGGCGGGACATCTACCGCGAAGTTCGCATACCCCGGCCGGCGCTTCGCCGGAGCGACCCCGAACAGCTTCGTGTAGAAGTCCACCGCGGCGTCCACGTCGGAAACGTTCAACGCCAACTGCACTCTCGCCATCACAGACCTCCAGACATCGACCAGCATCTATAGCACCTGTTCGGGGCCGAGGATGCGCCGAGGCATAGACCGCTGTCAATAGCTGAGGCATGCTGGATGCCGTGACCACCAGCCCTGTTGCTTGCGTGCTGTTCGTCTGTGTCCATAACGCCGGCCGCTCCCAGATGGCCGCCGGCTTCCTGCGCCACCTCGCCGGTGACCGGGTCGAGGTCCGCTCCGCCGGCTCGCTGCCCGCCGAGGAAGTCAACCCCGCCGCCGTCGCCGCCATGGCCGAGGTAGGCATCGACATCACCGACCAGAAGCCGAAGGTGCTGACTACGGCCGCGGTGCAGACATCCGACTATGTGATCAGCATGGGCTGCGGCGACGCCTGCCCGATCTTCCCCGGTAAGGCATACCTCGATTGGGATCTCGACGACCCGGCCGGCCAAGGCGTCGACGCGGTCCGTCCGATCCGCGACCAGATCGAGATCCTCATCAAGGAGCTCCTCGCGGGTATCGACGAGGCCGGTCGGCGCTGAGCTTTCCGCTCGCCTGTCTTGAGATCATCTGAGTTCAGGGTGGTCACCGGCCAGCCGACGGGGAACGGGAACTGTTCAACCCGGCGAGGGTGCCCACCACGCGCTATACCGATACCGGGGCACAGCCATTCCCTCCCCATGGGCTGCCACGACATGAGGTAAACGACCCGAGTAGACGCGGGGCTTGTGGACCGCCCGGTGCCTGGTGACGGGTACGCCGGGTGCGGGGAGCGGGCCGGGGAGCGGGCCGGGGAAACGGAGCAGCGGCAACGCTGCCACCGCGCCCCGGTCCGACTCCACGTGGAGACGCTGCGCCGGCACGCCACACGGCCCCAGGCGAGCGAGTTCAGCGGCGAGGACATGCGTGGGCTGGTATCTGCCGCACGACGTGCTTGGCGTCGAGGGCGAGCAGGTCCTCCCTGACCACTTCACGCTCCACCGAACCGTCGCTACGACCGTTTGAACCCGCCCCGCCCTTCCTTGCGTGCCTGGGCACCGGTGTGCCCGTCCGGGGATGGTCCCACTGCCCGGTCCCACGGGGGGCGGGGTTCGGCCTGCTGGGAATTCTCCTAGCCGAATGTCAGGTCGATGGCTCGTTCACGGAGCATGGCTTTCTGGATTTTTCCGGTGGAGGTCTTGGGAAGGACGCCGAAGATGATCCGGCGCGGTGCCTTGAACCGAGCGATCCGGGTCCGGACGAAGTCGATGAGTTCCGCCTCGTCGGTGGCGTCCTGTGATCGTAGGGTGACGTACGCGATCGGAACCTCGCCCCACGTCGGATGCGGGGCACCGACCACCGCGGCCTCAAGGACCTCCGGACGCGTCCACCACGCGGACCGGTTCACTGATCACGTTGGCAATTCCCTGGCGTGCGGTCAACCGCGCCCGTTTCTGCACGGTCGAGCCGTCCCATTCCGGCTGCCACTCGCACACGACGGCGGGACCGAAGGTCTCAGCCAGTCCGTAGAGGTGGTGTACATCGATTCCGAAGGTCTCCATCCGCTCCAGCAACGCGGGCCACGGCGGTGCCCCCCGGTGAACACCTTGACCGGATACGGCGGGCGATGCGCCGCAGGATGATCAGCCAGCATGGCGAGCACAGTGGGCGCGGCGCAGAAGTGACTGATTCCCTCGTCTCGGATCGCCCGCCAGATCTCGCCGGAATCGACCCTGCGCAGGCAGTGGTGCACGCCGCCGAACGCGGTCACCGCCCACGGGAAGCACCAGCCGTTGGTGTGGAACATCGGCAGTGTCCACAGATAGCGCGAGGACGTGTCGAGCGTGGCATAGTAAGCCATTGCGACCGCCTGCAGGTAGGCGCCGGGTGGTGGTACATCACCCCCTTGGGCTGGCCGGTGGTACCGCTGGTGTAGTTCAGCGACAGCAGCGAACGCTCGTCGGTTACCGGCACTCGATGCGGCCGCGCGTCCGCCAGCAGCAACTCGTACCCGGCGTCCTGCCCTGGGCCGCAGTCCCCGGCAAGGATCACGGTCGGGCGCCCGGTGCCGGCGCGCAGCGCGTCCGACAGCACCGGGCGGTACTCGGCGTCGACGATGGCCACCGTCACGCCGCTGTGGTCCAGGATGTAGCCGATTTCGCTCGCGGACAGTCGGGTGTTCACCGCCACCAGCACGGCACCCGCGAGCGGTACCCCGTAGTGCGCCTCGAGTAACACGTGGGTGTTCGGGCACAGGACCGCCACCCGGTCGCCGGGCTGTACCCCGTGTTCGGCGAGCACCCCGGCCAGCCGCTGCGCGCGCTGCCAGAACTCGCCGTAGGAGTACCGCAGATCGCCGTCCACCACGGCCGGCCGCTGGGCGAAAACCCTCGCTGCTCGTTCGAGGAAGGACACCGGGGTCATTTCTTGGAACGTCATCGCGCTCACGGGAGCTCCTTGTCTGGCGTGCGGATCGCTCCGGCCGGGCCCCGGAGGTCTGGACGAGGTGCCCTGTCCTCACCGCGCTCGCTTCTGGGATGATCTCAACCGTGCCCGGGTCGGTGCAATGCCCTTGCCCGCGACGCCGCGACGCCGCGTCCCCTGTTGCCGGGCGCTCCAAAGCCGCGGAGATGAGTGTCAGTCACCTCGGGACGAGCCTTGGAAACCGCATGATCAAGAGTGTTGTGTATGGTCGGTAGCTGCTCACCGGCGGCATGGCCGACAGCGACGAATTCCGGGATACGACACCGGTAAACCCAGGACGGCCAGCCGGCCAGGAGCTTCTTTCCTTTATCGCCGCCGACCCCGGCGTACGCCGTTCCTCCCTTGCCGGGCAATGGATTTGATCAGGGTGAATGTCAGCTGTTCTGACCGGTCTCCGTCGCGAAAAAACCGTCGCCTTCCGGCGGATCTCCCGTTCGTCCCGGCGTATCCAGTTACGGATCGACTGTCCTGACGGGCCGTATTCTCCGGCCAGCTCTTCGGGTGATCTTCCGGCCCGGACGGGCTCGATCGTCTGCTGGCGGAACTCGGCGGTCCAGGGCGGTTCTGATAGCCACACTTTCGGTCCTTCTGGGAGCTATTGTACCAAGGGGCTCTGGTATGAAATGGTCCGGGTCGGCGCGGGGACGGCGGGCAGCTCTTTGCGTCCCTCAACCTGGTACGGGTAGAAGGTGGCGGGAGGCCACGTAGCGCGCTCTTCTTATCCGGTCAAGATTCTTTTGTGGTGACTCTCCACGATTTCAGTGGATTGCCACTCGTCCGTATGGCAAAGTCCGTGAACGGGGAGCGGCAATGTGAGGTGGACCTTGGTCGACAGGCGCAATGTCCCGTGCTCCGGGATCGACAGCGTGGTCGGCCACGCAGTCCCCGAGGTGGCCCGGACGACGTCGCGGCGGCGAACCCGGCCGCACAGCGCGAGGCGGGTGCTGCGTGGCCGTGAGTCCGAACTGGCTGGTCTGGTGACGATCCTGGACACTGCGATCACGGCGGGACGAGGTACGGTGGTGTCGGTCGTCGCCAGGGCGGGCATGGGCAAGACCGCGTTGATCACGGAGATGGAGATCGCGGCGGTCGCCCGCGGCTTCCGGACGGCGTGGTCCGGCCCGGGCGATGACTTCCGGCCCGATACGCTGGCCGGTCTGCTGGGTGACGCCGACACGGAGATAACCGACCCGCGTCTCGTGCTCGAGCGCCGGCTGGCCCGCGGTCCGCTGCTGATCAGCTTGGACGACTTCGAGTGGGATGAGCCGGCCGTCCGGACGTTAGGGATGGTGTTCTCCCTGGTGACGACGCGGCCGCTGGTGTGCGTGCTGGCACATCGTTCGGGTCGGCACGCATTCCGGCTCGAACGGTTGTTCCGCTTCTCGGAGGACCGGGAGGCCATGGTGTACCTGCCGTTGGGCCGACTGCCCGACGACGTGGCGGTGGCGGTGGTCTCCGATGTGCTCGGCGCCACGCCGGACGCTGCGCTGACCGCGGTGGTGGCCTGCGCGGAAGGCAACGCCGCAGCGCTGGTCCGGCTGGCCGGTTGGCTCGTGCGGGAGGGCCTGGTGCGCTGCGAGAATGGCGTTGCTCGCCTGACGCACGAGATCACCGCCACGTCGCAGAGCACACCAGCGTCCGAGTGCGTGGACACGCTGGTCCGCTGTGCGTTCGATGCGTTGTCGCCGCAGACGCGCCAGGCGCTGGACGTGGCGGCTGTCCTGGGCCGGACGTTCGCTCCTGACGACGTGGCGGAGATGCTGCGGCAGCCGGTCGCGGTGCTGGCGCCCGCGCTCCGGGAAGCTCTCACAACCGATGTGCTGGACTGCGCGGCGGAGAAGATGCGGTTTCGTCACGACCTGGTCTGGCAATCGGTGTTGCGGAGCATTCCGGTGCCTGTCCGCAGTGCGTTGCACACTCAGGCGGCGAGGATGCTGCTCGCCCGAGGTGATTCCGTCATCGACTCGGCGGGACACCTGCTGCGCGGAGCGGTGCGAGGCGACACGGCGACGGTGGAGGTGCTGCGTGCGGCTGCGGAGCAGACACTGCGGTCGTCGCCGCGTGCGGCGGCGGAACTGGCGGTGCGCGCTCTGGAGCTGATGGTGGGCGACAGTGAGGAGTGGCTGCCGCTTACCATGATCGCGGTGGAGGCCTGCGCCAGGGGTGGACCGTTGTCCACGGCGGTGGAGCTGGCCAGCGGGGCGATCGCTCGGGACGTGCCACCGGCGGCGGCCGCAATGCTGCGATATTGGCTCTCCACCGCGTTGACTCTCCAGGACCGGCCCGCGGATGCGGCGGAGGTGGCTGCCGGGCTGTTCAGTTGCCCCGGCGTGCCCGCCGACCTGTCGCGGCGGCTGCTGCTCAATCGGTCGATGGCGGTGACCGTGCGGGGTGGGCCGCCCACCGCGCCACCGGGCGCCGACCAGGTGATCATGCCGGCGTCCGGCCCGATGGCGGCCTGGCAAGCGGGTATGGTCACCGCCGCGCTGCGGATGTCGCGTGACGCGGTGCTAGCCGAAGAGGTGCGATTTCCGGTGACGTGGCTCGGTCATCCACGACTGGCTCGTGCGGCGATCCTGACCGGACTGCGGGATATCGAGGGTGCGCGGGCGGCGGTCGCAGCCGTCGAGCAGGACGTCGACTACACGCTGAGCGCGTTGCCCACGCTCATGCGTGCCAGGCTCGACCTCGCCATCGGGCGGTCGGCGAGCGCCGTGGCCGAGGCGACCGAGTGTCTCGCGTTGGCCAGGGAGACCGGGGTGCGACTGCACCTGCCCGCGGCGCTGGCGGTGTTGACCACGGTGGCGTTGCGGCGGGGTGATCGGGTGGCGGACGCGTCGGGAGACGCACTGGTGCAGTGGGCCGCCGCAGAAGTGGCCGGAACGCGGGCGGTGGCGCTGGAATGGGCATGGGCACAGTCGGCGCTCGCGCAGGAGGACTACCACGGTTGCCTGCGGGTGCTCGAATGGATCAGTCGTGACGACGACAGCTGCCGGGCACTGTTCGTCGAGGAACCGGCCGCCGCAGCGTGGATCGTGCGGACCGCGCTGGCGATGGGCAGACGTGACTGGGCCATGCGGGCGGCGGACACGGCGGACCGGCTCGCGCAGGACGATCCGGACGTCGCGTCGGTGGTGGTGGCAGCAGCACACGCGCGGGGTCTGCTGCACGATGACGTCGAGGCCTTGGCGCAGGCCGCCGGGGGGCATGAGGATCTCTGGGCGCGTGCGTCGGCCGCTGAGGATCTGGGCGAAGCTCTGCTCATAGTGGACCGGGAAGCCGCGGTGCAGAGGCTGGAGGATGCGGTCGCGCTGTATGTGTCGGTCGAGGCGGAGCGCGACGCCGCGCGCGGACGCCGCCGGCTTCGGGCGCTCGGCGTCGTCAAACGGCACTGGCAGCGCCGTGATGCTCTCAAGACGGGCATCGCCAGCCTGACCGAGACGGAGCAGACAGTCGTGTCCCTGGTCGCCGAGGGCCTGACCAATCGTCAGGTCGCGAGCCGGATGTTCATCTCACGTCACACCGTCGCGTTTCACCTGCGCAAGGTGTTTCGCAAGCTCGACATCAGCTCCCGGGTCCAGCTGGCCCACCACATCCAGTTCGGCACCGACTGATCCGGCGGTCAACATCAGCCGGACCGGGCCGTGGAAAACCATGTCGTCGCCGTAACGGACGCCGCTCACCGCGCGGCCGGGAACGACGTCGAGCAGCGCAGACAGGGCGATCTCCGCTTCGGCTCGCGCGAGCTGGGCGCCGAGGCAGTAGTGGATGCCCAGACCAAAGCCGCAGTGGCGGGCGGTGTCCCGGTACAGCCGCAGCTCATCGGGGTCTGGAAACCGGTCGGGATCACGGTTGGCGGACCCGAGCACGAGCGTGACCTTGTCACCGCTGTGAATCTCCCGGCCACCCAGCAGCGCTGCGCTGGTGGCCCAGCGGGTCACCATCTGCACGGGTGGGTCG
Organism: Protofrankia sp. Cas4; assembly: GCF_963555915.1. Taxonomy (NCBI): domain Bacteria; kingdom Bacillati; phylum Actinomycetota; class Actinomycetes; order Frankiales; family Frankiaceae; genus Protofrankia; species Protofrankia sp. Cas4. The sequence goes on along the minus strand of NZ_CAUVXL010000025.1, from coordinate 27,196 downwards.
TAGCGAATCAGTTCCTCCACCGCAGCGGGCATCAAGCCTGGATCGGCCCGCAGCCGGGCGAGCAGTTCCGGATGGGCGATCAGGGCGAGCACCGCTTTGCCGAGCAGGTTGGTCGTGGTCTCGTGCCCGGCTGTGAGCAGGTGCACGCAGGTTGCGGTGATCTCATCAGCGGTCAGTCCATCCGCGTGTGTCAACAGGGAGATCAGGTCGGATCGCGGCTGCTTGCGGCGGTGCACCTCCTCCCCGAAGTACTCGGTGAGCTCGCCCGCGGCGGTCTCAGCCTTGGCGAAAGCGTCAACGTTGCGTGCTGAACGCGCGGAGCTGGCCTGCTGCAACCACTCGGCGCGTTCGCGGAACCAGTTGCGCAGGCTCGCCGGCACCCCGAGCAGCTCGGAGATGACCAGTATGGGCAGCGGTGCCGCGAAGTCCTTCACCAGGTCCACCTCACGCCGATCACTCACGTCCCGCAGCAGATCGCGGGCGATCTCGGCGATACGCGGACGCAGGTCGGCCACGACCTTCGGGGAGAACTCGGCGGCGAGTAGGTGACGCAGCCGCGTGTGCCGGGGCGGGTCCAGGAAGACCAGCCAGTTCTCCACACTCCGGCGCAGCGCGTCGGTGCGAGCAGGGTCGGTGCGAGCAGGGTCGGTGCGAGCAGGAAGGTGCGCGGGCACATTACGGCCGAAGTCCCTGCTGGACAACGTCTGCGCGACATGGTCGTAGCCGAAGACGTACCAGGTGCCCGGCGCGGCCTGGTGCACCGGGTCCGCCACGCGGTAGCGCCGGTAGATCGGGTACGGGTTCGCGACGTCCTCGGCCGACCAGCCCTGAACGGAGAAGGGCGTCATGTCACACCGCCCCGCGCACGACGTCGGCCAACTCATCCGGCGCGGACGGGAGTTCCGCGCCACGCCATGCCACGTGCCCATCGGGACGGACCAGCACGAACGGGAACCGGTAGAGCCGGGCGATCTCCTGGTCGTCGCACAGGGTGGTCCGCAGCGGGACCCTGCGGTCGCCGAATGCGCGCTGGAACCCGTCGAGCCGGTCGGACTGCGCGAAGCGGAGCAACGTGTACCCGCGACCGAACAGGTCCAGTGTGGATACCCCAGGGCGTATCCAGGCGTGCGCGGCGCGGCTGCCGGGATCGCTGCCCGGCCGCCAGTCCGGCGTGAGCCCGCCGGGGCCGTCCGACACCACGATCGGCGACCGGTAATGGAATCCGAAGTGGACGTCCGGTGCGTCGAACTCGCGGTGCGCACCGCTACTGGCCAGCCGTTCGGCCATCGCAGCCCGCGCGCGCATGCCCGCGGGCGTGCTGTGGCCCAGGTCGGACGGGATGTCCCGGTCCGTGGTGCGCTTCAAATTCGTGTTGGCCGCGTCGAGGCTGTCCAGCGCCACCGGGCGCCGTTCGGTGTCATAGGTGTCCAGCAGCCGCGAACCGGCCCAGCCGTCGAGTTCGGCCGCGAGTTTCCAGCCGAGGTCGACGGCATCGCCGATGCCGGTGTTCATGCCGAATCCACCGGACGGCGACAGGGTGTGGGCCGCGTCGCCCGCGAGGAACGCACGTCCCGACCGGTACTGATCGGCGACACAGTGGGTCAGGTGCCATACGCCGTCGGACAGCAGCTCCACCGGGGTCTCGAACGCGACGGCGTCCCGCACCATCGACATCGCATTCTCGCCCGTATCGCCCGTATCGCCGGCGGCGACCAGGTTGTAGAGGCCGCGGCCGTCCAGCGATCGTAAAGGATAGCGCAGGGTAGTCGACCGTATCAGGAAGTACACCAGTGCGGTGCGGTGGCCCCGTGCGGTGAGTTGGCCGGCCAGTTGCGGGGCGCGGAACAGCAGGTTGCGGAACACCTGCGTCTCGTGGCGTGTGGGGGCGTCGATGTCGACCGCCTTGCGGATGGGGGAGGAGCTGCCGTCGCAGGCGATCAGGAACCGGGCGGTAACGGTCATCGTCGTCCCGCGCACGCAGTCGGTGACGGTCGCGCGCACACCGTCGACGTCCCGCTTGAAGTGCTCGATCCGGTGCAGGTAGCGCAGCGGACCGTCGGGATGGACGCCGACGGCGTTCGCCAGCAAGGGGTTCAGCCAGTGCGCAGGGCACACCTGGTCGGGTTCGGGGGTGTGGGCGAAGGCGGGACGGTCACGGGCCGTGCCCCGTTCGAACCGGTGGATCTCGTGTTCGCCGACGCGGGTGACCCAGGCGATGTCGAGAGGGTGGTCGCCCGGCCAGCCGGCGGCGCGGATCCGGTCCGCGACACCCCATCGCCGGAAGTGCTCCATCGAGCGCGGACCCGTGGTGCTGACCTTGGGGTGCGCCACCACGCCGTCACCGGCGTCGACGACGACGTGACCGATGCCGCGGTATGCCAGGTCCAGCGCCAGCGCCATCCCCACCGGGCCGGCGCCCACGATGAGCACGTCGGTCTCCACGTCGGTCTCCACGTCGGCCTTCACGTCGGTCGCATTAAAGGGTTCGGGCATCTCAATTTCCTCGCAACTGGTCGGCAAGCATTGCGCTCATCTCGGCCACCCGTGCGGGCACGAGCGGGCATGTGACGGCACGGGCGGCCATGGCGTCCAGGCGCAGCGCGACCGCGCGCATCGCCACGTCGGGACGTGACAGGAAAGCGGGTTGTGCGTCCAGTTCGAACGACGGCCCCGCGGTCCTGCCCCGTAACCCGGACGGCATGGTTACGAGCAGCTCGCCCAGTGGCCGCATGACTCCGGTCATCACGTCGATGGCGGTGTTCATCAGACGCGACCGGCGCAGGCTGGTGTCGTGCCCCGCACCGAAGTGCTGCACCATGAGCTGCAGCATCACGAAATAGGCGTCGTTGAACAGCTGCATGACATCCCGCGCCTCGGGATCGGTCACGTACTGGCGCGCCGTACGGCCCTCGCGTACGGTCGGGTTCCGCACGACCGGATAGGACGGGATCCAGCCGGCGTCGCGCAATAGCGCGGCGACGCCCCGGAACGCCGCGTAGTGCGACTGCTTGTCGCAGTGTTTCGCCTGGGCGGCGCCATCGGTCAGCGCACCGCCCTCGCCCTGTTCGGTGATGATGTCGATGGCGAACAGGGCGCTGGCGAGGTCGTCGACCTCCAGCTGGTAGTCGGGGTGGCGCTGGTTGACCGACTCCCGCAGGAACAGGTGGTGTTCTCCACCGCCGCGTCCGGGTTCCACCAGGAAAAGGCCGGGGATGTCCTGCAGGCCTTGCCTGATGTCGCCGTACAGTTCGCTGAGCGAGGAGTAGGTGTGCGGGCGGGGGTCCGGCCGGCCGACGCGGTCACCCAGCCGTACATCACCGACCAGGCCGTCGGGTTGTTCGATGAGGATGAAGCGCTGGATGCTGCCGAAATCCAGGCGTTCGAGGGAGAAGTCCGGCGCAATGGGCAGTTCGGCGTTGATCGTGTCGAAGTTCACGTTCGGCACGTGGAACGGTTCGCCTATCGCGGCGAGAATGTTGTCGACCAGCAGAAAGTGAATCATCTCTTCGCGGGCGACGGTGATCAGCGTGCCGCGAATCCCGTCGTCGAGCGTTTCGCCGCCGTCGCCACAGGCGAGCCTGCGTTGTTGCGGGGTCCAGTCGCCCCTGCGGACGTATTCCAGGCCCGCGCCGTGCGTCGGGACCGAGTAGGCTGCGTACAGGTACTGCTCCATCACCGCGAGTTCGAGCGTCACGGCGCCGCGCAATGCCGACACCAATTCCGCCCGGGTCCTGATGCCTCTGCCTGACATCCCTCTGCCTGACATCCCTCTGCCTGACATCCCTCTGCCTGACATCCCTCTGCCCGACCGATCCGCCGAAGGCAGGATGCTAAGTGTCTCGTCGGGCTTCTGCTGTGCCCTCAGGTAGCCCAGCAACAGTCGTGCCTTCGGCTCGCTCAGGTCGCGCGTGGGCGGCATGTAGTAGGTCTTCGGTTTGTTGCGTGGGTCGCACATCTGCCAGATCAGCTTCGCGTAGGTCTCCACCTTGCAGCGGTCGGCGAGGCTGAAGACCTCCTCCCGCATGAACGAGTACAGGAACTCATAGGGCGCGAAGACCTCCCGGTACACCAGATCGAAGGTGATCTCGTGCTGCGGACGGTCCGCGAGCCGCCAGTCGTCCGGTAGCACGCGGACGGACATGTGCCCGGCGGCCGACCAGAACCCGAGCGCGTCGTCGTTGTCGTACCCCGTGACGTCCAGGTCGCCGACGTCGGCGGTGAGCAGGATGCGGGTCGAGCCCGCCTGCGCGCCGCGCAGGGTGAACCGCCCGACACCGTTCTCGTCGGTGTTCGTGACGCAGGTGCTCGACCAGCCATCCGCGTCGTCACCACGGCGGAGCCGCACGATCTCGGCCTGCGCGGCGCGCGGATCGAGCGGAAGCGCCCTCGGGTTCGCGAACTGCCGCAGCCAAACGGTTTCCACGGGTGCGGGGCGGCCACGGACGAAGGACCGGAACACCACGTCGACGTCGTGGTCCGGGTCGTCGGTGGCGCGCGGATGCTCCAGGAACAGGCAGGCGTCGTCAACCTGGAGGCTGACCTCCCGCTCACGCGACACCGTCTCACCGTTGTGCCCGGACACCACAAGCAGCGCTTCGTCGTCGGCGCCGTCCGATCCGCTCGCTCGCGGTACCCGCAGCACACCACCGCTGCGCACAGCGTCCACACAGGCCTGCCGCGACACCTCGGCGACAAGCCGCCCGGTGCGCGCCGTGCGTAGCTCCAGGTCGCAGGAGGGAAGCGACGGACCGATCGCCGTGATCATGTTCAGTGTGACGTCCTCGGCTGTCAGATCGACGGAGAGGATGTGCGGCGCTCGCCCTCGGTCGGCGGGCACCAGCAACCGTCCGGCCGGGTAGGTCCGCGACTCGGTGCTGCGCCACGGGGCGATGGTTCCCCGCAGGTCCCAGCGTTTCGGGGCATTCGGGGCGCACGGGGTCGACGGGGTGATGAGCGCGAACTGCACGACGAGACCGTCCGCGCCCGACCGGAGCGCCGAACCCAGGATTTCGACGGCGGGGGAGCCGCCGCCGTCGTCAGGCCACGTCAGGTCGGCACGCGTCACCACGAACTGGTGCACAACGGAACCGCCCCGCCGCAAGTCGTGCCACCTCGGCGGCTGAAAGCCGTGCACGGTGCCGGTGCATGCGTACCCGGTGTCGTGCGAGCGCCCGGCCCGGCCAAACCCGAACTGGCCGACCATCAGCGTGGTCGTCCAGTTCGACGACGGGTCGACGTCGAAGACCCGGGCACGGTTGACGGTCGTCTGGAGGTACTCGTTGTAGTGCCCCCACATGTCGACGCAGCGCCCCACCACAGGATCGGTGTGGTCGACCGCTCCCGCGCGCAACTCGACACCCGACACCACGGCGTCGACCGCGAAGTGCCCGTTGCCGGCGAAGTGCTCCCCCACGGGGCCGTCGTACTCCTGCGGTGGCCGATCGCGGGGGAACGGCGTTCCGTCGGCCCCCAGCGCCGTGTTCGTCGCCAGGTCAAGGCGGCCATTGCGCGGACCGGTTGGACACTGGGTGGTACCGGCACCGGTGAAGTGCAGGCGCGGCAGGTCGAAGATGCTCACACCACCCGCCGGAGGCGCTGAGCCGACCTGCGGCCGGAGAACGGCTCGTGCCACTGGATGCTGTGCACGGCGTCGATGGCCGACTCGATCGCCCCCTCGATCCAGGCCGGTTTCGACGAGCAGTGCTCGCCCGCGAAGAACAGACGGTCCTGCGGCCGCGCCGCCGCCTGCCGTTGCTCCTCGCACGTGGCGGCGTCCTGTGTCCAGCGGATGGTGGCTGCTCCCCGGCTCCACCGGTGCTCACCCCACACCTGGCTCACCGTTGCTAAGATCATGCCGGGTTCCCGCAGCCTGGGGTGCATCCGGCTCACCTCGGTCACGATGACCTCGTGCCTGGTCACCGGATCGAGCTTGCTGATTTTCTCCGCGTCGGGGCCGATGGTGTAACTGGCGAGCAGCACAGCGCCCAGCGACCGGTCACCCTCCACGGGAGGGTAGTACGTCTGGCGCACCAGCCCGCCGGTGAACGAGGCGCCACCGGTGATCCCGTCTGCGGTCCAGAATGCCTCCCGGCAGTGAAATGCGATCTTGGTTGCTGGCCAGTACTGGGTTTCGTGGATCACGCTCAGCTTGTCGTCGTCGAATCCGTCCAGCCGCAGCCTCCGCAGGACGGGGAAGGGAATCGTGCACAGCACGTAGTCGCAGTGCCAGGAACTGGTCATGCCACCGTGGCGTACCCCGACGACCACGCCGTCGTCTCGGACCGACAGCCCGACCACCTCGTGGCCCAGCAGGAGCGGCCCGCGGATCTTCGCCGCCAGCCCGTCGGTGAGCGCATCCGTGCCGTGGCGTAGGCGAAAGATCGCGTTACTCGTCTCCATGAGCACGTCATCCAGGAAGCGCTCGTGCCGGCCGGAGCACACCGACCGGAGGTACGGGTGGTCCGCGAAGACGGAGTGCAGGTCCACCTTTGACCCGCTGTCGCCGCACAGGTACGGCTCGAGATCGATCCGGTCGACCAGGTCGAGCAGGTCGGCGTTTACGTTGGGGTGGTCCCGGAACTGCGCCGGCGCGACGGCGTTCAGACACGCGTTCAGCCATGAGCCGAACAGCAGGGTGTTGTACCGGTAGCCGTGTTCGGTCAGCCCTGGGTCGAGGGCGCTGACGAGCGCCTTCGGCGCGTCGCGGACCCGGACATAGCCGCCGTCTTTGACGCGCAGCAGGTCATCGTCGTCGGACAGGATGGTCCGGAACTCGCGGACCTGGTTCAGGAGCCCGAGTTTGGCGATATAATGCAGTGCGCGCGTGTGACTTATCGGAATCCGCATCGCGCCGAGTTCGGCGAATTGAGCGCCCTTGGCGCTGCCGAAGCGGTACGTGTGCACCCGGCCGCCGATGCGGTTGCTTCCCTCGAGGATCCGCACCCGGTGCCCCCGCCGTTCCAGTTCGTAAGCGGCGACCAGGCCTGCGACGCCCGCCCCCAGCACTGTGATCGTCTTCGGTTCTCCGCTGGTGTGGTCCGATCTTTCATCGGTCTGTGACGTGACGGACATCGCGCCTCCTAGCCAGGGCGGCTCTAACCACGACTGAGCTCGGAATTGACCGAGGAGCTCGCAGTCGAGGACCACGCGACAGATATAGATCTCCATCGTCGGCAACCGTCGCTACTGCTCATATCCCCATGACCATCACCAAGGTGAGTAGTCGCTGTCCGCCGGCACACCCGTGCGGACCCGTCGTCATCCTCCGGGCTGACAGTGTTGGCGCTGATCCCTTCCGCTGCCGTTGTGCGCGGGGCAGCGTGGGCCAGGCGGTGGGACCGGACGGCCCCGCTCGACGGACGAGGAGAGGGAGGGATGGCGACCTTGGCACACGTGCTGATCGCGACCACACCGGCCGACGGCCACGTCAACCCGGTGCTTCCCATCGCGCGGCACCTCACCCGGCGCGGACACGAGGTCCGGTGGTACACCGGGCAGGCCTACCGGGACAAGGTGGCCGAGGTGGGCGCTACGCACGAGCCGATGCACACCGCCTATGACTTCGGGGGCCTGAGTAAAGAGGAGGCGTTCCCAGCCCACGCGGGGCTGAGCGGGCTGGCCAGCTTCCGGGCGGGCATGGAGGACATCTTCTACAACACCGCCCCCAGTCAGATGAAGGACCTCCTCGAGATCATCGAGAGGTTCCGGGTCGACGTGATTGTTTCCGATGACATGTGCTACGGCGCGTGTTTCGCCCGCGAGCACACCGGAATCCCGTTGGCCTGGGTGGGCAATTCGATTTACATCCTCAACAGCCGTGACACCGCGCCTCTCGGCTACGGACTCGGGCCGTCTTCGTCACGGCCTGGCCGTCTGCGCAACCGTTTGCTCACGTTGGCCGGGGATCATCTCGCGCTGCGTGCTACCCGCAAACGTGCCGACGAGGTCCGGGGCGAAACGGGACTGCCCCGTCTCGGCGCGAGCGTCATGGAGAACATCGCCCGCAGGCCGGACCTGTACCTCGTCGGCACCGTCGAGTCGTTCGAGTTTCCCCGGAGCGACCTGTTCGAGGGGACGCACTTCGTAGGCCCGCTCGACCTGCCGGCAGCGGACACCAGGTTCGACCCGCCCCCGTGGTGGCACGAACTCGCTGACGGGCGGCGGGTGGTGTTAGTCACCCAGGGCACGATCGCCAACGATGCGCAACGGCTGCTCGTCCCGGCCATTCGGGCGCTGGCGGACTTGCCGGTTCTCGTCGTGGTGACCACCGGCAACCGCCCGCTGGACGCCAACACCGCGCGGTCGCTGCCGGCCAATGTACGGGTCGAGCGATTCGTCCCCTATCACCGGCTTCTGCCGCATGTCGACGTGATGGTGACAAACGGCGGGTTCAACGGGGTCAACGCCGCGCTCGCACACGCTGTGCCGCTCGTCGTCGCAGGGGCGAGCGAGGAGAAGGCCGACGTGGCCGCGCGGGTGAGGTGGGCGGGCGTGGGGATTGCACTTGGTCGCCGAACCCTGACCCCGCAACGGATCCGGCGTGCGGTCGGCGCTGTCCTCGCCGACACGCGTTACCGGCAGGCCGCCGCACGTCTGCGAGAGGAGTACCTGGGTCACGACGGGCCGCGGCGGGCTGCGGAGCTGATCGAAGGACTGATCGGCACCTATGACCCAGCCGCGCAGGCCCCGGTCACTGGAGGCATCCAATGAAATCCGACGAGCTGTTGGACGCGCCCCACGTCGACATACCTACCATTCCCGCCCCGGTCGACTGCATGCCGAGTCTGGTCGCCGCCGGACGGGTGGCGCCGGTCGTCACGGTCGACTACTACGGCGGAACCGCGTGGGCCGTCTGCGACATGGGTCTCGCGCGTGCGGCTCTGACCGACCGGAGGCTGAGCAAGGACGTCGAGCTCACCCCGGACTGGATGCGGATTCCCGGGGTGATGCTCGGCGCACAGCCCCGCGCCGAGGTCGCCCGCACCATGGTGATGAGCGAGGGACCGGAACACGCCAGGATCAGGCGGTTGCACGCGGAGATCTTCACACCGCGCAACACGGCCACATGGGCCGCCCAGCTGGCCCGGCTCGCCGAGGAACTGTTGGACGAGCTTGCCGCCGAGAGCGGTGGCGAGGTGAACCTCGTCGAGCGCTACACCTACCCGCTCCCGCTGGTGTTCATCTGCGCGATGCTCGGCCTGCAGCCGGAGATGTACGCCGTGATGCGGCGAGCCACCGACGACATCATCTACTCGCCGGAGGCGATCGTACGGGCGGGCGGCGTCGGCGCGCTCGCCGGCGCGGTCGCGGGGTGGGCCAGTGATCCCAGTCCGTTGAACGAAGGACTGATCACCGGTCTCCTCGAAGCCGTCGACGGCGAAGCGGCCATCACGGTGAACGAGGTTGTGACATGGACGGTCGGCCTGGTGATGGCCGGCTACGAATCGACGGCGAGCCTGATCGCCGCGGCGATCCTCGAGGCACTGCGCAAGCCGGCTGACCAACGTCCGCGCACTGAAGCGGAGATCGACGCTTGGATCGAGGAGACCCTCCGGGTGCACCCGCCGTTCCCGCACGCGACCTGGCGGTTCGCCACCGAGGACCTCAACCTCGGCGGCTACCTCATCCCAGCGGGGGCGCCCGTGCAGATCAACGTGGCAGCGGCCAACCGCTGTACGGGCGGGGAACCCGCGGACGATTTCGACGTGTATCCGGCCCGCAGCCACATCAGTTTCGGGCTCGGTCACCACTACTGCCTCGGCGCGCCGCTGGCCCGTCTCGAGGCCACGCTCGCTCTGAGCGCCTTCCTGCCCCGCTTTCCGAACGCCCAGCTGAGCGAGACCACCGCGGTGGGGTGGGAGTCGGAATGGATGACCCGCCGCATCAAGGTCCTCCCCGTCGTGCTGGCCGGCGCCGGCTCGCCCCACACCGATCACGGAAGGTACGACCAACATGGATGAGGCATTGATCGAATCCGTACTCGCCATCGCGGCGCAATCGGAGCGGGCGGCATACGCTGCCACGGCCAAACAGGGCCCCGCCGAGGTCGCCGAGGTCGTGCTGACCGAGGTGGCCGCACTGACGCGGATGCTCCCTGGACCGGACGAGAAGGTGCCGGTCCAGTGGGACCTCGGCTTCGGCGACGAGCGGCTCGGTTACGTCATGACGGTCGGCGGTGGCGGCGCGACCGTCGAACCGGGCTGGCACGAGAGCGCCGATGTGGTGATCCGCCAGGACCTCACCGAACTCCTCCGCGCGGTGTACGGCGAGGCCGGGCCGCACGACTCCAGCAGGGAAGTCTTTGTGAATTTCCCGGACGGTCCGCCGGAAGCCGACCTGGACGGCCGGGACCCGCGGCGGCGCACGCAGGGCATCGCGGCGGCGCGCGCCGCGACCCGGGCCGCCACGGCGAACCCGGTCGACCTCACGGAACTCGCGATCCGCATGGGCACCGACAAGTGGGGCCGGCACTGGTACACCTCGACCTACGAGCGATACTTCGCGAGGTTCCGCGACCGCAACGTTCGGGTACTCGAGATCGGCCGCGGCGGCGGTGAGTCGCTCCGCATGTGGACGCACTACTTCCGCAGGGGACAGTTGATCCGCGTCGACGCCAGGGACAAGTCGTTGAGCACACCGATGCGCGCGCGTGCGGTGTGGGGTGCCCCGGACCACGAGTTCCTCGCCTCGCTCGGGGCGGACCTCGGCCCGTTCGACGTCGTCATCGACGACGGCAGCCTCATGAACCACCGCGTCCTCACGTCATTCACCGCACTGTTCCCGCACCTACGGCCCGGTGGCCTTTACTCGATCGAGGCCGTCGGCGTCTCCTACTGGCCCGGTTGGGGCGGGAGCAGCACCGACCTCAACTCACCCACCACGATGGCGGGGTTCGTGAAGAGCCTGCTCGACGGCCTCAACCACCAGCACATCGATCGTGCTGGCGAGTACGAGCCGACGCTCACCGACCGGACGGTCTCCGGCGTCTGCATGCACCACAACATGGCGTTCATCGAAAAGGGAGTCAACACCGAGCGCGGTGCTCCCGCGTGGGTGAGGAACGCCGACTCGGCACTGTTCCGGGACGGGGACGAACACCGATGACGCAGACCTGTCCGCTGCCGGAGTTCCCTTTCGTGCGGTCGAGTGCGCTCGACACCGACACGCTTGGCATCGAACTGTTGGCCAGCGCCCCGGTTACGCGGGCGCGGCTGCGCGACGGCGCCGAGATCTGGGTCGTGCTGAGCAACGACGCCGCGCGCCAGGTTGTGACCGACCCCCGGTTCAGCAGCCGGGCGGCGCTGGAGCCGGGCGGCCCCAAGATTGGCAATACCGTCCCCGATCTGCTGCTCAGCATGGATGGCGAGGAGCACGCCAGGGCCCGGCGCCCGTTCGCCAAGGCATTTACGCTGCGCATGGTGGAGCGGATGCGCCCGTGGATCGAGGGTCTCGTCAGCGATCTACTCGACGCGATAGAGCAAAAGGGACCGCCGCTCGACCTGGTCGAACAATTCACCGCATCCCTGCCGGTGACGGTGATGTCCCAACTCCTCGGTGTGCCGTATGCCGACCGAGGCCAGTTCATGGCGTGGACCGACCGGATGCTCGGCGACACCGGGTTCACCCCCGAGGAGATCGGCGAAGGCATCGGCAATCTTCAACAGTACATGGGGCAACTCGTCGACCGGAAGCGGCGTGAACCCGGAGAAGACTTCACCACCGAACTCATCCGCGTGTCTGAGCACGGTGACAGCCTCACCGAGGACCAGTTGGTCAACAACCTCTTCCTCATGCTGGGCGCCGGATACGACACGACGCTCAAGCAGCTGTCCAACTCGCTCCTGCTCCTGTTGTCACGCCCGCAGGAGTACCGCCGGCTGGTCGAGCGCCCCGACCTGATTCCGAACGCTGTCGAGGAACTGCTGCGCTACCTGCTGTTGTCCCCGACGGGGCTGCCGGTGCGTGTCGCCGTTGAGGACGTCGAACTGGGTGGCCAACTGATCCGCGCCGGCGAAACCGTCGCCGTGCTGTACCACGTCGCCAACCGCGACCCCGGCTTGTTCGAGTGCCCGAACGAGCTGGACCTCACCCGGCCTGAGGCCGCCAAGCACATGTCCTTCGGCGCGGGCCCGCATTTCTGCCTCGGGGCTCCGCTGGCTCGCCTCGAGCTGCGGACGGCGCTGTTCCAGTTGACCCAGCGCTTCCCGACACTGCGGCTGGCGGTGCCGTCCGCGGACGTGCCGTGGAAGGAGGGCGGCCTGCATCGCGGGCCGCGAACGCTTCCCGTCGAGTGGTGACCTTTCGACAGGCAACCAGATGCCGCACGGTGACAGGAGCGAGGAAATGACTGAGGTTTCGCACCAGACCCCGAACGTGAACTCAGGGGATCGGAATACTGGCGAGTCGGACCTACCGGCCGACGTCCCCCACCCGGCCCGGATGTACGACTACCTGTTGGGAGGAAAGCATCACTTCGCGGCGGATCGCGACGCTGCCGAGGGAGCTTTGGCTGTGTTCCCCAACCTCCAGATCGCGGCGAAGGAGAATCGGGCTTTCTTGATGCGTGCCACCCGATTCGTCGCCCTTGCCGGAGTCCGCCAGTTCCTCGAGATCGGAGCGGGTTTACCCACGACCCCCAGTCTGCACGACGTCGCCCAGCAGATCGCCCCCGACTCTCGCGTGCTATATGTGGACAACAACCCCATGCTCTTCGTCCAGGCCCGCGATCTGCTCGTCGGGACCGAACAAGGCAAGGTCTCCTACTTCGACGCGGACCTCCGGGACCCGGAACGCATCCTGTCTTCCTCCGTGCTGAGGGAAACCATCGACCTCGCTCAACCCGTGGCGCTCTCCCTCGTCGCAGTCTTGCACTTCCTGGAGGACGGCGACGATCCGTACGCCATCGTGGACCGCCTGGTGGCTGCCCTCCCTGCTGGCAGCTACGTGACGATCGGCCACCCCACGGGTGACCTCGACTCCACCACGGCGGTGCTCGGCGACGATTTTCGAGCCCGTGGAATGCCGGCCCAACAGCGTAACCGAGCTCAAATCGGCCGGTTCCTCCACGGGCTGGAACTCATCGACCCCGGCCTCGTGCCGGTACACACCTGGAGGCCTGACCACACGCCCCCCGCCGATGTGACCGACGCAGCCGTGTCCATTTATGGCGCGGTGGCCCGTAAGCCCTGATGCGAGGACTCGTCCGTCGGGCCCGCGATGCTCTATGAAGCCCCCGCAATCCATCGTGGACAAGGGAGGGGTAGTGACTGATGCTACGCACATCAATGTGACTTTGGTCCAGCAAGGTGTCTGGGACATGCCCAAGGAATCCATGCCCCTGGCGGCCGGATTTCTCAAGAGCATGGTGATGGAGGATGTCGAGTTACGACAGTCCGTGACGGTAGAGATCTGCAACTTCCGGGGTGGTGTTACGCATGGCGAGATGGCAAGATCGCTTTTTTCGCGTACCCTTCCTGACATTCTCGCGTTCTCGGTTCTGGGTTGGAACGTGCGGGCGTTCGGCTCCCTTGCGGAGACTTTCAAGCAGCTCAAGCCAGCTGGGTGGGTGGTCTTCGGCGGGACGCACGTCAGCGGCCAGGCGGACCGCGTCTTCCGGCTTTACCCGGAGATAGACGTCATCGTCAACGGAGAAGGCGAGATCACATTCAGGGAACTTGTGCGTGCCAGAGTAAGGGGGGCGCGGCTCACCGATCTGGCGGAGATAGTCGGAATATCATGGCGGGCGGCCGACGGCGCATCCGTCACAAATGCGGATCGACCACGTATCGAGAATCTTGAGATCATTCCTTCCCCATTCCTCACCGGTGCGATCGATCTGGTGGATGAAAAGGGTGAATTTCGGTATGATGTCGCTCTGATCGAAACGAACCGGGGCTGCCCCTACAAGTGCGCGTTCTGCTACTGGGGTGGGGCGGTGGGACAGCGGGTTCGCGCGTTCTCCCGTGAACGGTTACGGGCGGAACTGGAGCTGTTCGCCAAGCTGGGTGTGCATACCGTAGTTGCCTGTGACGCGAACTTCGGCATGCTCCCAATCGACTTGGAGTTGGTGGATGACCTCATCGAGATCAAGAACAGATACGGCTTTCCGTGCGCCTTCGAAGGCTCGTGGGCGAAGAACAAGTCAAAGGTATTCTATGAAATCGTGAGGCGGATGAAGGAAGCGGGCCTGCGCAGCTCCTTCACCTTGGCGCTCCAGTCACTCAACCCCGATGCCCTGGAGTCGATGAACCGGCGTAACATGAAGGTGAACGAGTGGCACGACCTGGTCGAATGGCTGAACCAGGAGGGACTGGACTGCTACGCGGAACTCATCTGGGGAGCGCCCGGAGAAACCGTCGATTCCTTCATCGAAGGCTATAATGAGCTTTCTCAGTACGTGTCCCGGATCGCGGTGTATCCTATAATGTTGCTCCCCAACACCGCCTACGCGGAGAACAAGGCGTCGCACGGTATCGTCGCGGTGCGCGGAGACCACGACGACTTCGAGTACGTACTTTCGCACCGCTCGATGTCCTTCGAGGACAACGCACGAGTCCAGCGTTTTCTGTTCTGGGCACGAGTGGTCGCGGAGAACGCGGTCCTGCGCCATTGTTGGCTTCCTTTGCGGTTGCTGGCCGGCTGGCAGCAGTCCCGGCTCCTGGACAGCCTGGCGGACTGGGTCGACACGACGTCATGCTCACTCGCGGCCACTTTGCGCGAGGCCGCCGCCCGCGCACACGGGGGCGGGGCCCCCGCCTACGCGAAGGCGATCGGCTATCTGTTCAGCGATCCGGGACGGCAGGCACTGGAACTGTGGTGGCGGGAGGTAGTGAGTCCGCAGCTCGATCTGGCATACCGCCCGTTTCTGGACGAGGTCTTTCGCTTCGACCTACTCACACAGCCCGTCTTCCCCACTCCGGGAAGCACGGGCGGGGGCGATGCGCGCTCCGACCTCCCACCTCTGCGGGTGATCGATGGCCACGAATACTACGTACGTGAGAACGTCCTGCTCAGCCATGATGTGCCCGCCCTGCTGGCCGCCTCGCGCTGTGGCGTCCCCATGTGCCTCAGCCCGACACCGACTCGGATCGACCTGTGGTACCGGGTGGGCGCGTTAAACGCGGTGATATCCACCAATCACGAAGAGATCGTGCACTTCATGGGGGAATCTCGGACCGCCGGTTCCCTAAGCCTGGATGTACCGAACGGCATAGGATGAAACCGGCGTGTGATTGTTACATACCACCGCGAAAACGCACGCTGGCTCCGATGATCCGAACCTGCTTCGCCACTGGATAAGACCCACCGGCTGTTCCTCGCAACAGAGCCACATCCTGTTCCCTCCCGGCCATCGGCCCGGGCACGGTGCCCGGGCCGGGCGCAATGGCCATGCGTTAAGTGATCGTTTGCTGGTGGTGTGGGTGATGTGGGACACGACGGGTCGCAGGGTTATCGCCGGACGGCTGGTTGCCGGACCGGGTGTCGTTGGGGGCGTTGACGAAGGCGTTCCCGCCGGAACTGGTGGACCGAGTGCTGTGGGACACCGACACGGTGGAAGTGCGGCGCCGGCTGCTGCCGTCCCGGCTGGTGGTCTACTTCGTGTTGGCACTATGGCTGTTCCGGGGCCATAACTGTGGGTATGTGCAGGTGCTGTCGAAGGTCGTGGACGGCCTGTACCACCGGCGCCGGGCAGAGGCGTTACTCGCGGGGGTGGGACTGGACCCCGCCGGGTGGGTGGACGCCGGCGGGGGCCGACGATGGAGACCGCCGAACGGTTCGTCGTTGTCGCGTGCCCGGGCACGGGTGGGCGCCGACCCGCTGCGCATGCTGTTCGACGCGGTGGCCGGGCCGGTCGGCGCCCAGGGTGCCCCCGGAGTGTTCCTGTGCGGGCTGCGGGTGGTCTCGATGGACGGCACCACGACGGATGTGCCCGCCACCGACGACAACGACGCGGTGTTCGCCCGGCCGTCCACGGCGGGCCGGGTCGGGGCGTTTCCCCAGGTCCGCTGGCTGGTGGCGGCCGAGTCGGGGACCGGGGCGCTGGTCGGGGCCACGTTCGGCCCGTACACCGTCGGTGAGCAGACACTCGCGTTGGATCTGCTGCCCGTGTTCGGCCCGGGGATGCTGGTGCTGGCGGACCGCAATTTCCTGTCTCATGCCCTGGCCCGGGATGTGCTGGCCACGGGTGCGCACCTGCTGTGGCGGGCGTCGGCGTCGTTCGCCCTCACTCCCGTCGACGTGCTCGCCGATGGGACCTACCTGGCCGAGCTGAAGCCCGCGCGGACGGCCGACGGCCTCCCGATCACCGTCCGGGTGATCGAGTACACCGTGCACGCCAGCCCCGCCGACGGCGGCGCCGCCTCCGCCTCGGAGCTGTTCGCCCTGGTGACCGACCTGCTCGACGTCGAGGCCTACCCGGCGCTCGACCTGGCGTGCGCCTACCCGATGCGCTGGGAGTGCGAAACCGTGATCGGTCATCATAAGACCGACATGGGTGAGGGTCAGCCCGTCCTGCGTAGCAAAGACCCTGAGGGCGTCGCGCAGGAGATGTGGGCGCTGTTCGCCGTCTATCAGGCCGTCCACCAGCTCATCGGCGCCGCCGTCGACGCTACCGGCATACCCCCCGGAAAGATCAGTTTCCGTCATGCTCTGACCGCCGCGACCGATACCGTCACGGCGGCTTTCCCCCCCTCACCGCCGTGATCTGGCCCTGGCCACCTTCCTCCTCAAGATCCTCCAGTCTGCGGCGTTCGTCCGGGACCGCCCGGACCGGGCCAGCCCCCGTAAGACCAAGAAGGCCGGCGACTTCCCCGCCCGACGGCCCGGCGAACCCGCCGTGGTCAAGGTCCACCGACGCATCGAACTTCACTGCCTCGAACCACGATGATCACCTTAAAGCAGCGCCACTGGGGCCGGGCGTGTCAGGAGTCGAGCGCTGCGACGATGCCGTCCCACAGGGTGACCCGCGCGTCCAGGGCACCAACGACGGCCGTGGCGCACTCGTCCCACTTGGTCAGATCGTCGCTGCACAGGTCGGTGAGCATAGCCATCGCCATCGGTGTGTGCTTCTCGCCGTCGACCTCGATGTGCCGCGCCAGGTAGCCGCGGAACGTGGTTAACCTGCTGATCTGGTCGTCGTTCCGGATGACCTGGTCGAACATCTCGGGGATCAGCTCCTCTCGACCGAACGCGAACGCCGCGGCGAGGCAGTGCAGCGGCGCGGTCGTGATGAGGTTCCAGGTGGCCGCGACGAAGGCAGCGGCCGCCGGTGGCACCGCGACGACGGCGAGCGCCCGGGGCACCTCGGATCCGTCCCGGACCAGATTCAGGAAGTCGATGATCGGCCCAGTGTCGGCACCTGCCTGCCTCATACCGTCGACGTAGAGCTCGAAATGGCTGATGTGACGATCGCCGAACGTGTCGCTTTCCTCGGCTAGTACGATTTCGTTGATCAGGCGTCGGCTCTCCAGTGAACCGCGCGGCACCCACGGAACCTCAACGCAGGTGAGGTTCCGTTGAAGCACCTTGAGTAGCGACATGAAATCCCAGACCGCGAACACGTGGTTCTCGGTAAAGGTGTTGACGTCATCCAGAGTCCTCAAGCGGCCGTAGATCGGATGCCTGGTGACCGCCACGCGTGCGTTCTCGATTTTCGTGCGCAGGTCGTCGATCGCCGAATACTGTTTGCCCCAGTCATTACGAGACATGGCAGTCCGCTCCGTTTCGGGCCGGGATACGGGGTCGGTGCGGGTCAGGGCGAGCCGACGCCGGCCAATACAACGGGCAGGACGCTGATGCGGCGGGTCAGCCAGCCGGACTCCCAGCTCACATCGGTGGTGTCGCTGAGCCGGGCGTTCGGGTAACGGGACAGGAAGGCGGTCAGGGCGATTTTGGCCTCCAGACGGGCCAGCGGCGCGCCGAGACAGTAGTGGCGACCGACGCCGAAGCTGAGGTGGCCGAGGGCTGTGCTCGGGTCGAAATCGTCCGCGAGCTCCCCGTGCGGACAGCGGTTGACCGCGGCTACGTTGATCTGCACAGCTGCACCCTTGGGGATGAGATGGCCGCCAAGGTCAAGGTCCTCGGTGGCGAACCGCCAGGTCGCGTGCGGGAACGGCGGATGTACCCGGAGGGTTTCCTCAATCCACGCCTCGATCTCCGCCTCCGAGCCCGGACGCTGGCCGGCGGGCTTGCGCAACGCCTCCAGCATCGCTGAGGCGATCAGGCTCGCCGTCGACTCGTAGCCGGCCATCACCAGGCCGACTGTCCACGTCACGACCTCGTTGATCGTGACGGCAGCCTCGCCGTCGACCGCGTCGAGAAGGGCGGTCATCACTCCCTCCTGCAACGGGCTCGGATCATTGGCCCACCCCGTGACCGCAGCGACCAGCGCACCGATACCACGCCCCCGCACGGCTAGGTCCGGCGAGTAGATGATGTCGTCCGTGACGCGCTTCAGCTCCGCGTGCATTCCCGGCGGGAGGCCGATCATCTTGCAGATAGAGCCCCGCGGGATCGGATGGGTGTAGCCCTCAACGAGATTCACCTCGCCGTCGCCCGCGGCCGCCTCGGCGGCGAGCCCGTCCAGCAGTTCCTCCGCGAGCGGGGCCAGGCCGGTGGCCCACGTCTCGGTGTTGCGTGGGGTGAAGATCCGTGCGTGCAAGTTCCTGATCCGGGTGTGTTCCGGACCGTCGCTCATCACCATGGCGCGAGCGACCTCGGCGCTGGGCTGCGAGCCGGTAAACTCGCCGGGGACCCGCATCCAGTCGGGGGTGAGCGCGATGTCCTTACTCAGCCTCCGGTCGGCCAGGACACTGCGCGCCAGATCCATGTCGCAGACGTCCCATGCGGTTCCGTCGTAGTATTTGATCTTGACAATCGGTGCTACCCGGCCGGCGGCGAGCATGGTGGGCATGCAGTCCCCCGGCGCCGGGTTGATCGGCATGTCGACCAGCGGCGCGTCCAACGAATCGTCGACGTTCATTGCTTGCCTCCAGTTTCTGGGAACACTGCAGTTACGCTGCGGGAGCTGAGGATCTCTGTCCCAGTCACGCTGGTCGTGCCGTCCGTGATGGGTTGGGGCGCTCGGTGTTGGCTAGCACGACGGGCAGGACGCTGATGCGGTGGGTCATCCATTCGGACTCCCAGCCCACCTCGGTGGTGTCGCTCAGCCTGGCGTTGGGAAAGCGGAAGAGAAAGGCGGTCAGGGCGATTTTGGCTTCGATGCGGGCCAGCGGCGCGCCGAGACAGTAGTGGTGGCCGAGCCCGAAGCTGAGGTGGCCGAGGGATGCGCTCGGGTCGAAATCGTCCGCGATTTCCCCGTGCGGGCAGCGATTGGCTGCCGCTACGTTGACCAGCACGGGTGCGCCCTTGGGGATGAAGTAGCCGCCGATGTCAAGGTCTTCGGTGGCGAACCGCCAGGTCGTGTGCATCGCCGGCGGGTGTATGCGGAGGGTTTCCTCGATCCAGGCCTCGATCTCCGCCTCGGAGTTCGGACGCTGGTCGGTCGGCCTGCGCAGTGCCTCCAGGATTGCCGGGGCGATCAGGCTTGCCGTCGGCTCGTAGCCGGCCATCACGAGGCTGACGGTCCATGTCACGGCCTCGTTCATCGTGATGACGTCGTTCTGGACGTCTTCGAGCAGGCCAGTGATCACTCCCTCGTGCAACGGACTGGGATCACTGACCCACCCCGCGACCGCACCGGCCAGCGCACCGACACCACGCTCCCGCACGGCCTGGTCCGGCGAGTAGGTGATGTCGTCGGTGGCTCGGCGCAACACGGCGTGCAGGTCCGGCGGGAGGCCGAGCATCTCGCCGAAGAACGCCAGCGGGACGGGGTAGGTGTAGCGATTGACCAGGTTCACCTCGGCTGCTTGCTCGGCGGCGAGTTCGTCGAGTAGTTCCTCGGCCAGTTGGGCCAGACGGGTGGCCCACTTCTCGGTATTGCGTGGGGTGAAGATCCGTGCGTGCGCCTGCCTGATTCGGGTGTGTTCCGGATCTTCGCTCATCACCATGGCGCGAGCGGAATCGGCGCTGGGCTGCGCGGTGAGCATCGCGCCGGGAATCCGCATCCAGTCGGGGGTGAGTTCGATGTCCTTGCTCAGCCGTGGGTCGGTCAGGGCGGTACGGGCGAGATTGATGTCGCAGATGTCCCATACAGTTCCGCCGTAGTAGTTGACCGTGACGACCGGTGCTACCCGTCCGGCGGCGAGTACGCTCGGCATGCAGTTCCCCGGCGCCGGGTTGATCGGCATGTCGACCTGCGGCGCGTCCAACAAATCGTCGACGTTCATTGCGTGCCTCCGGCTTCCGCCACTGCGTCAGTCTGTCGGTCGCGCCTTCCGTGATCGGGTTGGGCCGCGTCGGGCCCGGCCAGCACGACGGGCAGGACCCTGATACGGCGGTTCATCCACTCGGACTGCCAGGCCACCTCGGTGGTGTCGCTCAGCCTGGCGTCGGGGAAGCGGGACAGGAACGTGCTCAGGGCGATTTTGGCTTCGACACGGGCCAGCGCCGCGCCGAGACAGTAGTGGTGGCCGAGCCCGAAGCTGAGGTGGCCGAGGGATGTGCTCGGGTCGAAATCGTCCGCGAGTTCCCCGTGTGGGCAGCGGTTGACCGCGGCTATGTTGATCTGTACGGGTGCGCCCTTGGGGATGAAGTAGCCGCCGATGTCAAGGTCTTCGGTGGCGAATCGCCAGGTCGCGTGCGTCGCCGGCGGGTGTATCCGGAGGGTTTCCTCGATCCACGTATTGATTTCCGCTTCGGACTTCGGACGCTGGCCGGCGGGCTTGCGCAGCGCCTCCAGGATCGTCGCGGCGATCAGGCTCGCCGTCGTCTCGTAGCCGGCCATCACGAGGCTGAGGGTCCACGTCACGACCTCGTCCATCGTGATGACGTCGTTCTGGACGTCTTTGAGTAGCCCGGTGATCACTCCTTCGTGCAGCGGGCTCGGATCACTGGCCCACCCCACGATCGCACCGGCCAACGCCCCGACGCCGCCGGCCCGCATGGCCTGGTCCGGGGAATAGAGGATGGCGTTGGTGACCCGCTTCAGCTCCGCGTGCATCTCCGGCGGGAGGCCGAGCATCTCGCAGAGAAAGCCCAGCGGGATCAGATCGGTGTAGCGCTCAACGAGATTCACCTCGGCATTGCCCTCGGCCGCCTCGCCGGTGAGTTCGTCCAGCAATTCCGCCGCGAGTGGGGCCAGACGGATGGCCCACTTCTCGGTGTTGCGTGGGGTGAAGATCCGTGTGTGCGCCTGCCTGATCCGGGCGTGTTCCGGGCCGTCGCTCATAAGCATGACGCGAGCGACCTCAGCGCTGGGCAGCGAACCGAGAATGTCGCCGGGAATTCGCATCCAGTCGGGGGTGAGTTCGATGTCCTTGCTCAGCCGTGGGTCGGTCAGAGCCGTGCGTGCGAGATTGATGTCGCAGACATCCCATGCGGTTCCGCCGTGGTAGTTGATCGTGACGACCGGTGCTACCCGTCCGGCGGCGAGTACGCTCGGCATGCAGTCCACCGGCACCGGGGTGATCGGCATGTCGACCTGCGGCGCGTCCAACGAATCGCCGACGTTCATTGCCTGCCTCCAGCTTCCGCTTTCTGATCCGCTGCGAGGTCGGGTTTTCTCGCCCCAGACTGACATCCGCGCCAACCCAGTCGACTCGTGCGGTGGGCGGTAGCGACGATGTGGTCGCGGTATCCAGCGGTGAATTTCCAGTGATTACCACGACGAGCGCTGGAAGCTCGGCCAGCGGGTGATTGAGCGGGGGCCGTGTTGTAGAAGATGTCCGCCATGCCCGCTCCGTATACCAGCGAACTCCGTGTCCGTGCCCGGTGAGATACCGAACGACGGAAAGCATCGGGTTGACGTGGCCGTCGGCCGGGGTCGTCGCGATCAGTATTTCGTGCCAAGGTCGTATCCCTCGCCGTCGAGCGGGCCCGTCGATTGGTCCGCTGCGGGACCACAGTGACCTACGCGTACCCGGAACGGGACGGATCAGCGGTAACACTGTCAGTCCGGAGGATGACGACGGGTCCGCACGGGCCCTGACGGGTGTGCCGGCGCACAGAAACTACTCACGTTGGTGATGGCCAAGGGGATGTGAGTAGTAGTCCGGGTCAGCGCCGTTGAAGATCTACTTCTGCGGTGGAGGGGTTGGTCTTGGTGCGGTACCAGGGTGCGCGGGTGCGGTGGTCGGTGACGCCGGCGGGGCCTGACCCAGGCGGACGTCGCCGACCGCATGCACGTCCGTCAGGAACGCGTCTCCGCGATCGAGCGGGCCACCGTCGATGCCAGCGAGCTGCGCACGGAGAGTGGCTGACTGCGTCGATCGTCAGAGATCCGGTTGAGGCCGCCTGCGCATCCGATTGGAGGCTGTTGAGCTTGACATATTGTCGTCTATTGTTGTGTATATGATTGCCCGTCGATGTCATATCGTAGTGATAGTGATAGTGATGGGAATTCGGCTGGCTGGGGTCTTGGGGATATGGTCCCGGTATGTGCGCTGCGACGGTTGCGGCCATGCGCAAGGGGGGAAACGTAACCCTCAGCGCCCTGGCTGACGAGCTTGGTTCGGTCTCGGTCATTCTTGAATGGGCTGCTGAGAAGGGGCATCGGCTTGACGCGGATGTGAGCGTGCTGTTGCTTGGGGATGACGGGAAGGTCCGGTCGAACGACGACTTCGTTTTCTACAACCAGCCGTCCGGGGCAGGCGGGGCGGTCAGGCTTCGCGGCAAGACCTCCGCTGCCGGGGAGCGGCACACGGCCTTCACCGACGTCGTTGAGGTCGACATGGATGACGTCCCGGACAGCGTCGAGCGGGTGCTCTTCGCCGCCAGTTTGGACGGCGGTGAAGGTGATGGCTTTGGCCGGCTGGAGTACCTGCGGCTGCGGCTACTGCGGGGGGCTGACGCAGTGGAGCTGCTGCGGTACGACGTCACGGGTGCATCCACCGAGACCGCGTTCATGCTCGGGGATGTCTACCGCCGTTCCGGGCAGTGGAAGTTCCGCGCGGTCGGCCAGGGATACGACACAGGCCTGGCGACCCTCGTCACCGAATACGGTGTCGAGGTCGACTCCGACGAGGAAGACAGCCCCGCACCCGGGCGAACCGAGCAGGTGGCGCCCGTAGGCGCGGATCCCGCGGACGGCGGCGGCACCACTGCCGGGGTAGATGCTCCCAGCGCTGCAGGTCCGCCAGATGTGTCCCGCCCGCCGGCCAACAGGAGGGAGCGGCGAACCCAGACGGTCACCACGAAGAAAAGCAGGTCGGCGCGGCGGCTGCCGGCGTCGAAGGCGAGAAGGCCCGATGCCGGGGAGGTAGAGCAGCGGTGGCAACCGGCGAGGCTGTTCCCCGTTGCGGGTATCGGTGGTGCGGCGGAGCAGGAACGGCGCGCGACGTCGGCGTTGCTGGCCGTCGTGGGTTCGGTGCGCGAGTTCGGTCGTGCTTTGACCACCCGCTTCGGGGCGCCGGCCGGCCAGGTCGAGACGTTCATCGAGGTGCCGTTCAACCGGGGCGACGACCCCTACGTGCCGGACGGCCTTATCAGAGTGACCCGGGGGCAGCGATCGTGGACCGCGCTGGTCGAGGTGAAGACGGGCACTGGTGAACTCCGCTCGGGGCAGGTCGAGGCGTACCTCGACATTGTCCGGGAACAGCGGTTCGACGCCGTGCTCACCATCTCCAATCTGATCACGACGGCAGACGAACGCCATCCTGTCGCGATCGACGGGCGGAAAACGAAGAAAGTCGGCGTCTACCATCTGTCGTGGGCGGAGATACGATTCCGCTGCCAGCTCCTGATCGAGAATAGCTCGGTGGCGGACGCCACCCAGGAGTATATCCTCGGCGAGTTTCTCCGGTACCTCGATCACGGGCGTTCCGGGGCGGAGACGTTCGACGACCTGGGACCTCACTGGGTGGCGGTGAGGGACAGCGTGTCGGCGGGCACGCTGCGACCCACGGACAAAGGACTGCCTTCCGTCGCCGAACGCTTCGACCAGTTTGCCCACTGTCTGTGCTTACACCTGGGTGGGCTGCTGGGTATCGAGGTCATCTCCCAGGTGAACCGCCGTGTGGACGCGACGCAGCGGCGGCAGATGTTGGCCGAGGAGCTGTGCGGGAACGGCACCCTGTCTGCGATGCTGCGGATCCCCGGGGCGGTCGGTCCAGTGACCGTCACCGCGGATCTGCGTGCGGGCCGGGTCGTGTGCTCGGTAAGCATTGACGCACCTCGCCAGGGACGCCCGCTCACCCGGGTGAAGTGGATGGTGAGGCAGCTCGGGGATGCGAACGGAAATCTGCGGGTCGAATCGTTCGACCAGGGATCGCGGGAAGCAGCCCGAGCCGAGCTTCTCGCCTTGGTGCGCCAGAAGCCTGACATCCTGGTCACCGATCCGGGATGTGAGATCAGGGCCTTTCGTATTTCCTTGAGCGCTCCCCTCGGGACGAAACGCAGTATCGGGAAGGGCACGTTCGTCACCTCGGTGGTGGACACGCTGGAGAAGTTCTACGAAGAAGTGGTGCAGAACCTGCGTGAATGGCGTGACTCCGGCGAGGCCACTTCGACGTAAGTGTTCGGTGATGCCGTGGAGGGCACGCGGAGAGCCCGGCCGGTGTGTGCCGGTCGGGTGCGCGTCGATGATGCGGGATTAAGGCGCGGGTCCGTCGTGGGCGTGACGGTCGGACGGGTCGGTGCCGGCGGGGTCGGGGCTGCTGCCGGTGTCCTCGGGGGCGGGCAGCCAGACGAAGAACTGTTCCAGCGCCTTGCCGGCGGGAGCCTTTCCGCCGGCTGCGGCGCAGGCGTTCAGGTAGTCGGTCAGGTAGGCCAGGGGTTCGCGACCATTACATTCAACGATAACAATAATCGTCCGACCCGGGCGGCCAGGTGCGCGGCCCATTCCGCCTGTGCGCCGTAGTAGTTCTTCCGGCCGACCAGCGGGTTCCGCAACGCCCGCTCAGCCGGGTCGTCCAGGTCACCCGGGCGGGTAGGGCACGGAGCTCCTTGCCGGCGTAGGCGGCGTCGGCGACCACGTGCAGGCTGCGGTCGGGGAGGGCCGTGGCAAGCGTGGTGACCATTTGGCGGGCCAGCCGCAGCCGGGATGCCGACACGGTGTTCGTCCGGGCGAGGCGGGCGAGGCGGGCGAGGCGGGCGAGGCGGGCGAGGCGGGCGAGGACGGGTAGGCACACCGGCCGGTCGAGCATCGGGAGTCGCTCCACGATCCCGAGGAGCACCCAGGTGTTTCCGTAGCCGACCTTGTCCCGGCTGGGCGCGGAGCCGTCGTGGAACCAGCCGGCCGCCCAGACTTTCTTTCCGGATCGGTGGAACAAGGTGTCATCGACGGCTACCGTCACGGCGCCGGTCGGTACCAGGAGGGTGACGACGAGGCGGGCCAGGGCCAGGCCGAGCTGGTCGGGGGACCAGGCGGCGTGGGAGAAGAACCGGTGGACCCGATGATGGGGCCATACCCGGGACAGGCCGGCGCCCATGAGCAGGCCGCAGACCGTTCGTTCCCGTGTCTGTGCCAGCAGGCTGTACACCAGGGCGGTGAACGTGGTGAAACTCGGTGCGGTGAAACACGGCCGTAGGTGGGATAGCAGCACCACCGGCGACGGCGGTACGGTCGAGTCCGGGAGCATCGGCGTCCACTCCTCAGCGAGCGGTTTTTTTGGCAGGGTTGATGCTCCCCCCATCTACCTACCGTCGCATGTCCGTCCGCCGTCACGGTCACGGATGCGACCTGGGCGTGCGCAGAGCCCGACATTCGATTATCTGTTGACCGTCAGGCCACTAAACCAATCATGAAAACCGCGAAAGTCCAGAAGATGTTCGTCAGCTCCTCATACTCCCGAGTCCCCGTTAGTCTGCGCAGCTTCTCCCGATCCTCCGCGTTGCCGTACTTCTGTATGTAGCGGCTCATCGGAAGCGCTGCGGCCAGCAATTCTGACAGGAGAAACACGACCCGATCTTCACCTTATTCTTTTGCTACGGCAAATCTCCTCAATATCACTTCGTATAACAACCCGCGCGCCGCCTTGCTCCGGATCTCGCCGCCGTGCAAAGCTGCCCGGTCGGCTCGTCCGCAACGGCACGGAGGCGCAGTGCGCGAGGTTGAGGTCAAGTACCAGGTCCAGGACCCGGAAGCCCTGCTCGTCGCGTTCAAAGCACGCGGCATTGAGTTGAGCGCACCCGTTCACCAGGACGACCAGGCGTACGCTCCCGAGGGCTGGCGCTACGGCGACAACAAGCTCGGGGTGTCCTTCGTACGGCTTCGTACGGTGGACGGACGGTACACCTTCACGCTCAAACGTCCGGCCGAGAACGCGCTGTCGTGCGACGAGTACGAAACGGCTGTAGCTGACCGCGAGCAGATGCACCGCGCCATCCTGGCGATGGGCTACCGCGCCACGGTGCGCATCGCCAAGGTGCGCCGGACGGCCACGCTGCCTGACCTTGAGCTGTGCGTGGACGAGGTAGCTGGCCTGGGCACGTTCCTCGAACTGGAACGCATGGTGTCCGGCGACGTACCGGGCGAGGCGGTGCAGGCCGAGCTGGCGGCGTTCGTCGCCTCGCTGGAGATCGAAGGCACCCGCACGGACGAGACGTACGACTCCCTGGTACGTGCCGCCTCAGCGTCAGCCTGATCGCTGCCCCAGCCGCTCAAGCACGGCATTGAGCACGACGGCCGCCACGGTTTCGGCTGGCTCGTCCCTGACCTCGTAATGGAGCACGTCCTGACCCGTCTCGCGGAGGTGGTGCGCAACATCGCGGTACAGCCGGTCCTCGACCACGCGGGCCGCCACACCACCCTGATGGAAGCGGCTGTAGACACCGCGATCCGCTGCGTGCTGCTCGGACTGCCTTGGCTCGCCGGTCAGGATGACCGTCAGATCAGGCTTGTCGGCGTACTGGTTGAGCTGAGCTAGGAAGCTCGGCTCTACGCCGTCGATCCGTTGCAGGACAAGGGTTGTCGGCACGTAGCGGTCACAGATGACCACGTAGCCAGCCCGGAGGGCCGGTCGGATGTCGTACTCCAGGTGGTAGTACCGATCCGCAGCTACCAGGCAGGCCAGCACCAGGCCGCGGTACTCGTCCGTGCCCTGCCGCGCCAGCTTGCCGAGGGCCGAGTCGGACGGCTCCTTGGTGGCGACGACCGGGACGCCCTGCGCTGCCAGCTCGGCCCGCACATGCTGGACTA
>NZ_CAUVXL010000024.1:0-44330 GCF_963555915.1 Protofrankia sp. Cas4 | reverse complement strand
CCGCTGGAATCCGATCAATGGTTACCAGAGATCCAGATTACGGGGATGCCGAGATCAACCGTGCTCGAGGGCCGGCGTTGAGTCGTCCGGTCCAAGCCGACGAGTTTCCCGACAGCGGCGTTGAGGCTGACGGTGAGCCCTTCGACCTCCCCCGAGCCAGCCATTGATCTTGGCTTCTTGAATGCGGTCCCTGAGCTTGGCGATGATTTCGACCAGCCGCGGTCGTTGCTGGGGATCTGGCCGCAGCATGCCGCACGTCAGGCAGGCTTCTCTGAACTAGAGATTACCGGGCGAACGGGCGGGAGGGAAGATCGTGATTCTCTCGGCTCGCCGCAGCGCCAGAAACTACTGTCGCGAGCATGGTCGAACACGATGCCCGCAGTGTCACCCGCGAGGCCTACGACGCTGCTGCCCCCACCTATGCGCAGCTGTTCCGCGACGAGCTGCGGGGCAGGCCTTTGGACCGCGCGATCTTAGGTGCCTTCGCCGAGGTCGTAAGTGGGAGTGGGGACGGTCAGGTCGCGGACTTGGGATGTGGGCCTGGCCATATCACCGCTTATCTGGACGAGTTGGGGCTGGCGGCGTTTGGTGTTGATGCCTCTCCGGCGATGATCGAGTTGGCTCGACAGGCTTATCCGGGCCTGCGGTTCGACGTGGGCTCGATGGCCGCGTTGAACATCGCTGACGGCGTGCTGGACGGCGTACTCTCACGTTGGTCCATCATCCACACTCCGCCGCAGGAACTCCCCGTCATCTTGGCGGAGTTCCACCGTGTGCTGGCACCTGGCGGCCACCTTCTGGTCGGCTTTTCGGCAAGCGATGATCGGTCTCACCCGACGCAGGTCTTCGATCACACAGTCGCGCTGGCCTATCGGTGGTGGCCTGATCACCTCGCCGCAATGCTGCGCGAGTCCGGGTTGGCCGACGTAGCCCGGATGGTTCGTGAGCCTGAGCCAACAGACCGACGGCAGTTCCAGGAGATTCAACTGCTCGCCCGCAAAACCTAATGTCTCGTGATTCTGGATAATTTACTTAACGTGTCAAGTAAAATGGCAGTATGGAGTTGACGACGGACGAACAGGTGGAGTTGCGTGCCCTGGTAAACGATCGGGATGTGCCGGCGAACGTGGCGACACGGGCACGGATCGTGTTGTGGCGTGCCGAGGGTCGACAGAAGAAGGATGTTGCGGCGCTGGCCGGTGTCTCGCGGCCGGCGGTGGATCTGTGACTGTCTCGCTACGAGGCCGAGGGGATCGACGGGTTTTTTGACCGGTCTCGTGCTGCACCGCGGGAGTAGATGCCGGCAAAGGTTCGAAGTCGGATCCTTGCCTTGACCCGTACCAGCCCGCCTGCGGAGACGGGCCTGTCGCATTGGTCGAGCCGGGAGATGGCCAAGTTCATCACCCGCACCACGGGTATCAGGGTGTCCTTCCACTATGTGGCGAAGCTGTGGCGGGACAACGGGCTGAAGCCGCACCGGCAGGGCACGTTCAAAGTCAGCGAGGATCCTGCCTTCGCAGAGAAGGTCACCGACATCGTCGGCCTGTACCTTGATGCGCCCGGTGGAGCTGTCGGGTGGAGCTGTCGCGCTCAGCGTGGACGAGCAGACGCAAATCCAGGCGCCGGACCGGACCCAGCCGCTGCTGCCGATCGAGTTCGACGCCTGCGAGAAACGCACCCACGACTACGGCCGGCACGGCACCACCCGGACCGCCACCGGCGGTCAACCGTCGCCGATTCACCTTAAGAAAAGTCTACTGTCAATCAATCAATACACAACAAGTTGCCGAGACTGAAACGGAGCCTGACCGGCGAAAGTCGCCAGCCCAAAAGTTGGCACCAACGCCGAGATAAGACACCGTTGCCGCGGTTGACGGCCACCCAGTGTGGCAGAGTGCAGCTGGATTCGCATCGCTCCTACCCGTGCCATCCGCGGGCGCCGGCGTGAGCCGCTCGGAGAACCCAGCCATTCGATGAGGTGAAGACCCGCCGTGAGCAAGCACCGCCGGGGCCCGATAAGGGTCTGGCTGAATCGGCGGCATGCCGTCGCTGTTACCGTACTCGACCGGCAAAGTCAAGATCAGTCAACAATGCATCGGGCGCGGGTACTCACGATGCCGGTGGTCGCGGTCGCGACCCTCCTTCTCATCAACGGTTCCGCGGCCACATCGCAGGCGAATTCCAACGCAGGCCCACCTCCCGGGCCGGCGCGACCGCCGGCCGACGGCGGGAGCTTCCCGATGCCGAGGCTTGTCACCTCGGGCGGTTCCGGCACCTCTGGTGGCGATGGCTCCACGCCGAGCACGCAGAGCCTGGCGGTGGCGGCGGCCACCGGAGCCGGCGTGGTCGTGACACTCGGTACCGGTGACAAGGGGATACCGGACCGGGTCCTCGCGGCGTATCAGAAGGCGGCGCAGCGGACCGCGCGCGAGCGGCCCGGCTGCCAGCTGGCCTGGCCGCTGCTGGCCGGGATCGGCAAGGTCGAATCTGGCCACGGCGCCGGCCGTTCCATCAGCGCCGACGGCACGATCACGCCGTCGATCGTCGGACTGCCCCTCGACGGCAACGACGGACGCGCCCTGATCCTGGACACCGACGGCGGTAACTGGGACGGTGACACGTTCTTCGACCGTGCCGTCGGACCCATGCAGTTCATCCCCTCGACCTGGCAGGGATCGGGCCGTGACGGAAACGACGACGGCCAGCGCAACCCGAACAACATCGATGACGCGGCCCTCGCCACCGCGGGCTATCTGTGCGCGTACAACCGCAACCTGACCGACCCGACGCAGCTGCGGGCGGCGGTCTTCGCGTACAACCCGTCGGACGACTACGTCCGGGCGGTGCTGGCCTGGACGACCGGTTACAGCGACAGCGGAGTGATCGCGCTGCCCACATCAGCCACGGCCGGCACGCCGGCGCCGGGCAGCGGGCCCATACCCGTACCGACCATCACAGTCACCTCACAGCCACAAGCGCCCGGAACACCGATGCCGACGCCGTCGACCGCCTGCCCTGTCATCACCGTCGAGAGCGCCACGCTGACCGCGACACCGACCAACCTCGACGACGGCGTTCCCGGCTACGAAGCCCTCGACATCGCCGGAGTCCTCACCGCGACGACCGCCACCCCGGTCGCAGCTCCGGTCACCGCCGCCGTCAACGCGACGCTGTCCGACAGCCACGGATGGATGATCACGAGTGTCCATACGGTTGTCACCGCCGACGCCCCCGGCGCGGTCACACCACGACAACTCGCCCGCTTCGACGGAACAACCATCGGCGAAGCCGGTGCGGACGGCGCCCTCACCGTCACGCTCACTCCGGAGTCAGACGCCGCCGGCTGCGCGGCCGCGCCGCCCACCACCTTCGATGTCGGCGGTCTGAGCCCTGCGGACTTCGCCGGCTGGACCACCACACCGGCGCGACTGCACGCCCGCCTCGCCGACTACGCCCAGCTGGGCCAGGTCGAACCGGCCACCGCCGACGCGTTGGGCGCCCTGATCCCCGCCAGCGTCACCGGCCCCGGAGCGCTCACGCCGTTCCTCGACCGGCTCGGGAGCGCCACCCCTGCCCAGGTCAACGACGAAGCGCGGGCCCGACTGACAAGCATTGCGCAACGCCTGAACAATCAGCAGACACAGAACACGCCGTCGCCGGCGCCAACTGCCACGCCCGCTCCAACAGCGACGCCCGTTCCGACAGCGACGCCTGCTCCGACGCCATCTTCAACACCCACGCCGGCACCGGCACCGGCACCGGCGAGCACTACCCCGACGGCTGCCCCAGCGCCGACCCCGGCGTCCGCCGCCACCTCGGCCGGGGCCGCTGGCGCAGCGCCGACGGCATCCCCCGCGCCGACACCCGCTCCGGCCCAGACACAGACAACTCCAGCGGCTTCGGCAACCTCGGCAACCTCGCCGCCTGCATAGGCCAATCAGAGATCGCTCGCCAACGGAAAATCAACAGAAAAGCTACAGATGAACTCCTAATGTAAAAGTGACGCAAACGGTGTGGACTGGGTGGAATCCACCCAGCTAAGGTTCGTGGCGCTGGGTGGGGATCGCAGCGACGGGGAGTCGTACTTCCCGTCCATGGCCACGGAGGGGTCTTGACCCAGTCACCACCTGCCGGCACATCCATGCCACGCCACCGCCGGGCAACACAATCGCTGCCGGCGCGGTTGCACTGGTATTCCGCCGTTGCCGTGCTCACCGGTACTGCGGCTGTGCTCAGCATCATCACCAGTTGCCAGCCGACCGAGCTCACGAGCCAGCCGGTACCCATCACCGCGACGTCTGCGCAGGCCCCCGGGGCACCAAGTGATCCGCGGCCCACGCCGCCGAGCACTCAGCCCGCCTCGTCATCCGCGCCGACATCGGCGACCACGGCGACCCAGGTGCCACCGGCGACGGCGACCCACTCCGCGACCCCGACCGTGAAACCGGGAGGCAGCGCGGCGGCCACCCGGCCGGCAACGCAGCCACCGGGGCAGGGGTCGACACCGGTGACTCCCGGCCGGATCAGGCCCGGCGTCACCTACACCGGCGATGGCACGTTCTACACACTCGGCGACGGCACGGGGAACTGCCTCTACGAGGGCGCCGGCCTGGAACCAGGCCACGCGTATGCGGCTCTCAACGAGGCCGACTACGAAAACGCGCGGATGTGCGGCGGCTACGTCCGCGCCACCGGCCCCCGCGGCACCGTCGTGGTGAAAATCGTCGACCGCTGCCCCGAGTGCAAGCCGGGTGACATCGACTTCAGCCCGGAGGCGTTCGCGACCATCGCCGACCCGGTGGCCGGGCGGGTCCCGATTTCCTGGCAGCTGATCAGCCCGGCGAACATCGGTAACCTGCAGTACCGGATCAAGGAAGGGTCGTCCGCCTACTGGCTGGCCATCCAACCGCGCAACCACCGCAACCCAGTGGTCTCGCTCGAGATCAGCGTCAACGGGATCTGGCAGGCACTGCCACGCGAACAGTACAACTACTTCCTCGCGCCGAACGGCCTGGGCGCGGGCCCGTTCACCGTCCGGGTGACCGACATCTACGGCCAGCAGATCGTCAACTCCGGAATCACGCTCAGCCCGACGACGGTTCAATCGACCGCGTCGCAGTTCGCCCAGCACTGACCGGAACCAGCACTGACCGGAACCAGCACTGGCAAAGACGACCAGCGGGCTGGCAGCGGGCGCGGACGAACATCCTCGCGCCGCCGGCAGATCGCACAGGCATCACGCCAGAGCGAGACCGAGCAGCTCCCGGACCTCGTCGTCGGTCGTCTGGGCGAAGTCGGCGTAGTACTGGCCGACGGCGAAGAAGGTCGACGGCGTACTGAGGCAGACAACGCCGTCGGCAATGAGCCGCATCTGCTGGCAGGCACGCTCGGAGGCCACCGGCACAGCAACGATCACTCGGGCCGGCCGGCGTCGGCGGACCGCGTCGATGGCAGCACGCATCGTGGCTCCGGTAGCCATACCGTCATCGACGAGCAGGACGACACGACCGGTGACGTCGAGGGGCGCCCGGTCGTCGCGGTAGGCGTGTTCCCGCCGGTCAAGCTCGCGGCGCTCGGTGTCCACCACCCGGTCGATCATCTCCTCGCCGATACCGAGACCACGAATCACCTGGTCGTTGCGGACGAGCGTCCCACCGGTGGCCAGCGCCCCCATCGCAAGCTCGGCATGACCGGGCGCACCGAGCTTGCGGACGAGGAAGACGTCCATGGACGCCCGCAGCCGCTGGGCGACCTCGAAGGCGACCGGCACTCCCCCCCGGGGCAGGGCGAGGACGACGACATCGCCCCGGTCGGTGTGGCCGGCCAGGGACTCGGCCAGAGCCCGGCCGGCCGACCGCCGGTCAACGAACAATTCGGGCACCGTCACCCCCTGCCGTCACCGTTGCCACCGCCGGTGCCACCGCCGGTGCTGCCACCGGTACTGCGACCGGTACTGCGACCGCTACCGCCAGCGGCCTTACCACCGGTGGCGGCGGCCTCGTCGGCGACACGCGGACGCACCTCGGCATCCGGACCGGGGTAGGTGAAGGTGACGTGCTCCGAATCGGACCAACTGACCAGGAACGGCGGATCACCGGACGGGGACCGCACTTCGATGATCTCTCCAAACCTTTCCGGCCTACCCAGAGTCCGCCCGTGAATGACCAGAGTGTCACCTGGGTGTGCCCGGACCAGCCGACGCGATGCGTCGGTGGTGGCACCGTCACCGGCGTGAGCGCCTGCGCCCACCCCGGCGACCGGGGTCCGGCGATGGCGGGCGATGACCTCCTGAGCGAGCGGCCGGATCAGATCCTCGATTCGCCGCGCGTCCCGTATCAGGAGATCGTCGACGGACAGGACGCCGACGATCTGGTCACCGTCGAGGACCGGCAGCCGGCGCAGAGCATGGTCCCGGAACACCTCGTACGCACGCGCCAGTTCCACACCCACCGACAGGGTGAGGACATCGGTCGTCATCACCTGCCCGACAGCGGTCTCCACCGCGATGTCACGGGCGAGACCGCGCAGCACGATATCCCGATCAGTCACAATTCCGACCAGACGCTCATGGTCCGTGACGAGAAGCGCACCCACCCCGTGGCGGTCCATCTCCTGCGCCGCTTCCCGAATCGTCCTGGTCCGCTCCACCGTTACCGGCGGTGCGCTGACGACGCTGAGTACGTCCGTCATCGACGCTCACCTCCCGGGCCTGGACCCCTGGTCAGCGTCCCGAACGTCACGAGTCGGGACCTCCGACGACCAGCCCGTAATGTTGTTGGTAAAATATGATCTAAATATGGCTAAAGGTCGTAATACCGGCCGATACCGTACAAGTCCGTCCGGCGGGTACAGCCCGGATTCCTCCGGACGCGAAGGAAGCCACCACCAGCCGCGCGACCGTCGGCGCCGCCCTGTCCTTCCCATCCCCCTCGACCATGCTCGGCACACCCCGAAGGGCGACCTTTCCATGCGCCCCGACCCGGGTACCGCCTACGAGTCGCAAGATTTCAACCACTATGGGTCAGGTGGTTCAAGGTGTCCTTTCCGTGGAAGGTGGCAGGAGTCAACACGACCCACGTGACCAACCTCCGGTCGCCTCAACAAGGAGGACGCATCGTGAAGGGAGGACGCATCGTGACGATGGTCGTGGCATACGGCGACGGCCTGGTACGGAGCGCGGCCGATCCGCCGCTCGGCACAACGCCGAGACCAGAACCGACACCCGGGCCGGACGTCCCGAAGCCTGGCCCGTGGCCCGACACGCCCATACCGGGACCCGACATCCCCGATCCCGACCCTGCGCCCGACATACCGGGACGCGAGCCAGGACCGGACATTCCCGGCCCCCTACCATGATCTGATCTGCCTCCACCGATCCCCGATCCCCGGTCCCCGGTCCCCGATCACCTCGCGGCGTCGGAACGGCCCCCGGCACGACCATCGACATAGATCCGTCTCCGGACGACCCGGCGGTTGGCGGCAGGTGGATCAGACCCAGTCGACAAGTGCGCCCGGACGATCCCCAGCGTGGACCGGTGACCAGCGTGGACCGGTGACCAGCGAAGAGGAGTTGACCAAGCCGATGCAGCGCGGAAGCACCAAACACGGTCCGATCAGGGACGACAACCTTGCCCACGAGGTGGACGGGATCGTCCGGGCACGCCGGGAGACTCGCACCGAGGACTGGCGCTCCGCCGAGCCCCCGGGAGAGGACCAGCCTCAGGTAGCCCTCATGCCGGACACCTCAGGTGCCGATCGCACCGCCGGCGCGAACACGGCCGCGGATGCCCGAGCCGAGCTCGCCCGATGGTTCGACCGGCACGACTTCCCCGCTCGCGCGGCTCAGCTCGTGCACAGCCTGCGCAGCCACAACGCCCCGGACCAGCTGGTCAATTCGCTCCTCACCTTGCCCAAACGACAGCGGTACAACTCGGTTGGCGATCTCTGGCGGGCGCTGCACGGAGGCGAGGACGTCGAAACCGTCCGATTCTGATCAACCGCATCGTGCCACGGCCGGCCCGCGGTCAACAAGCCTTACTGCCAACAAGCCTTACTGCCAACAAGCCTTATCGGACGCCCGAGCCGGCCGGGGACCTGCCCGACAGCCTCGACAGGTAACGATGGCAGGCCGCCGCGCGATCGGCGTCCTGCTTCATGATATCGCGGAAAAACTCGGCGATTTCCCGCTGGTCGTCGTTCTCCGCGTCCCGGGCAAATTGTTCGTATTCGTGGCAACCCCGCAGGGCGTGGTACTGCACGGAGATCAGATCATAGGCAACGTCACTGAATTCCGTTCCGCCGCTCGCCATCGTCAATCCTCTCCTTCGATCCGTAGCCGGCCGGTCCATGGCCCGCACTGTCTTCATCGACGCTCCCCGGCGAAGTAAACGCGTACCCGGCGTCGAATCCCGGTCGCGCACCGCACCCGGCGGAGGGCAGCCGAGCAGGCGCGCGTCAGGAAGGGAAGACTGTCGTCATGACCAGCCTCTGCGGCATCGAGCTTGAACATCCGCTCATGAACGCCGCGGGTACCTGCAAGAGCCTCGACGACGTCGACACGCTGGCCCGATCCGCCGTGGCGGCGGTCGTCGTCGGCTCCATCACCGAGCAGGCCCGCACCGGCAATGGCGGTAACGTCTACCACACCGGCGCTTTCTTCTCGCTCAATGCGCTCGGTCTGCCGAACCCGGGGCTTGAATACTACCGCGAGCACCTGCCAAAAATGGTCTCGCTGGCGCACGAAGCCGGCAAGCCACTCATGGTCAGCATCGCGGGATTCAGCGCACCGGAATACGCCCGCGCGGCACATGATGTGGCATTGGCCGGCGCCGATGTCATCGAACTCAACCTGGCCTGCCCGAACGTGTGGGACGGTGGCACGCAGAAACGCATCGCCTGCTTTGACCACGGCCAGACCAGGTCCATCTGCGTTCAGGTCGGCCAGGCACTCGAAGCCGTCGCCGGCACGCGTCCGGGCACGTACCGACCACCGCCCTTCGGCATCAAGATTTCGCCGTTCTCGGATCCGGCCGGCCTGGCCGAACTCGCAGACCTTGTCGGGGCGTTGTCCCGCGAGCCATCCGGGCCGCGCTTCGTCTGCGCGGTCAACACCTTTCCCAACGCCTTCGCTCTGACCCAGGCGAACCGTCCGGTCATCGATGTCGAGCTGGCCGGGCTCGGCGGACCCGCACTCAAGCCCATGGCGCTGGGTCAGATACGGCAGCTGCGGCGGCTGTTGCCCGAAGCGGTCGAACTGATCGGAGTCGGCGGGGTCACCGATGGACGCGACGTCGTCGACTTCCTGCACGCAGGCGCGGACGCGGTTCAGGCTGCCACCGCGTTCTGGAACCGCCAGGGCGACGCCGGGGTGTTCGGTGACATCCTCACCGACTACGCCGACCAGATCGCGGACCGACCAGATCGCTAACCGACCAGATCGCTGACCCGGCAGTCCGACGTAAACAGGCCGTCGGGACGAGCTGGCTTCGCTACGGTGTCGCTGTGGTGACAACGCAGCCAGCACGGCCGACAGAACAACGGCAGGCCGGTCGCGTTCTATGGCCGGCGTTCTGCGTGCTGTTCACGGTGGCGGCAATCCTGGGTGCGTGGGGGCTGGCGCAGCTGAGCAGGTCCGCCGACCAGTGCCCGCCACCGGCCTCAGCGCCGTGTGGCTACACCGCCGCGGATGTCGTCTACTTCGACGCACAGCTGTTCCTGTTGGGCGCCGAGCCCCTGCAGAACGGCGGCCCATTCCCGCTGCCGTTGGAGTTCGCCCGCTTCCTGGCTCCGCTCGCGACCGCGTACGGCGTGGCCGTGTCCGTGTGGAACCTGCTCACCGACCGGCGTCACCGGTGGATGGCCCGCCGGGCCCGGGACCACGCGGTCGTCATCGGCGACGACCTGTTCGCGATGACGCTCGTCCGCCGCCTTCGGGCCGCCGGCGTCCAGGTGGTCGTCATCAGCGCAGACCCCGATCTGGACCGCGCCGAGGGGATCGTCCAGAGCGCGGCGCTCGTCGTCATCGGCGATGCCTGGGACCAGGCTGTGCTGCGTGCCGCGGGTGTGCCCCGAGCGGCCACCGTGTACGCCTGCCTGCCGGACAGCGCAGCCACCGCCGCGACGGTGGCTGCCGTGGGCGCGCTCGCCGAGCAGGAACCCGACCGGGACGAGCCACTCGCCTGCTATGCACGGCTGGCCGACGGTGAACTGGCGCTCGCGCTGAAGGCACGCCGGGTGGGGTTGTCATCGGCATCGGAGTTCCGGCTGGATTTCTTCACGCCGGAAGAACTCGCCGCGCGCACGCTCGCCGCCCGCATCCTGGAGCCCCATCTTGGTTCCGACGATCCGGTGCCGTCGATCGCGGTCGTCGGCCTGGGCCCGTTCGGTCGCGCGTTCGTCGTGGAACTGGCCAGGCTGTGGCGGGTCCGTGCCGGCGGTCCGCCACTCCCGCTCGTTCTCATCGACACGAACGCCTCGTCCCAGCTCACTGAACTTCGACAACGCTACCGGCCGGTCGACGCGCACTGTGCGCCCCGGGCAAAGGATGAGGCCGCGCAGAGCTTCGATCTCGCGACGATTCCATGGGAAATTCTTATCCCGGCTACGGTGGATACACCGGAAATACCAGCTATACGACACCTGGTTCTCTGCGATCAGGACGAGGATGCCGCGCTGCGCAGAGGGCTGAACATGGTCCGCGGCGCCGCGGGCACCGGGCAGACCGTGACGGTCTGTGTCGGGCAACGAACCGCTCTCGGCGACCTGCTCAATCCCCATCTACTCGATCCCGGGCCGGGAGAGGTGCGGGTGTTCGCAGTCATGGGCGAGGCGGCGGAACCGGGCGAACTGCACAATGACACGCTGACGGCCCTGGCCCGCGCCATCCACGGCCAGTACCTGGTCGATGAGCAGGAAAAAGGCGCCACGATCGGCGGAACCGACTCGATGCAGCCGTGGGAGACCCTACGCGCGGACCTGCGGGCGGCAAACCGAAGTCAGGCCGAGGGAATCGGTGCCAAACTCAACGCGGTCAACGCGGTCGTCATCCCGATGACCCACCCGATGACCGATTTCGCCTTCACCGCCGCCGAAACGGACATGCTCGCCCGGTTCGAACACGAGCGCTGGTGCGCGGAGCGACGAAGGGCGGGATGGACCTTCGCCCCGGTTCGCGACGACAGCCGCAAACAGCACAACCTGCTGCGCGACTGGACCGACCTGTCACCTGATCAGCGTGCCAAGGCGACCGCGACCGTCCGTCACCTTCCAGGCCTGCTGGTCGACCACGGCCTGCAGATTCTGCGCCTGCACTGACGCCAGACCCACAGGCTGGCCGTCGGTGTGAAACCGGTGTGAAACCGGTAGAAAACCGACAAGCCGCGGATGGAGGTTGGCCGGCGATTGACCGACACGCCCGGCGGAGGGACCGTAGGCGAATGGCAAACGTGGGTGAGCCGGTGCGCATCGTGGAGGACGAACCGATCAGCTGGCCGGACGAAGAACCGCTCGCGGTTCCCGTGCCGGCCGGACCCGAAGCCGAGCCCGAACCTGTACCGGCAGGCACATGAGCGTCATCGGGTGGCGCCAGTGGGCGGTCGACGCCCACGGCCAGCTCCGGCCGGCTTGGACGCCATGGTCGCCGTTCCCGCCCGACCTGCTGCTGTGGCGCCCTGACGGCGTCACCAGGGCACTGTGCCTGCGGGCACAGCGTGACGACTTCAGCAGCCGGATGTTGCGGGTCCCCATGGCGCCGCACCCGAGGATGCCCAGCGAGGACTGTGTCTGCGGGCTGTACGCG
This sequence comes from Protofrankia sp. Cas4, assembly GCF_963555915.1. Taxonomy (NCBI): domain Bacteria; kingdom Bacillati; phylum Actinomycetota; class Actinomycetes; order Frankiales; family Frankiaceae; genus Protofrankia; species Protofrankia sp. Cas4. The sequence continues at coordinate 32,533 of NZ_CAUVXL010000024.1, read as the reverse complement.
TGGCTCTGCGCGCGGGCGCTGGCCGACGCAGCCGCCCCAACCTGGACATCACGGCCCATTGTCGTGGGCGCGGCCCGGCTCGGTGGGCGGCTCGTCGTCACCGAACGCGGGTACCGCGCGCAGTTGGGATACCCGGTGGCCGTGCTCGACCCCCGGGGCGTCGTGTCGCCGGCCTATGCGGTGGCGCGGTACCTCAGCTGGGACGCGCTCGTCGCCGAATGGGATCAGCACGACGACGGCGATCAGGATCGAGACCGGGATCGAGACCGGTATCCACCGGACCCGCTCTAACCGGTGAAGCTGGCGCCCCGTGCGGCGACGAACGCCCTGTCGGTCACCGGGCCCCAGACACCGTCGACACCGACGCCGAGAGCTGCCTGGATCGCCCGCACCGTCGCGATGTACGCAGCCTGGGAGCGCGGGCCCCAGATGCCGTCCACGGTCGTGCCGACCGCAGCCTGCTCCGCGCGGGTGCGGTGGTTCGCCCGGACAGCCTGGATGGCGGCGTCGGTCACCTGCCCCCAGATGCCGTCCACGGCCACATGCACGGCCCGCTGCAGGGCCTGCACCCGTGCCCGCGATCGTCCGCTCGCGTCCGCACCGGTACCCCCGCCCCCACCACCGGTGCTGACGACCGGGACGATGGCGGCGACGGGTTGCGGCCCTCGCACGATCTCCGTCGCCCTGGCGATGATCCGTTCCGCGGCCGCCGCGCGCAGCGTCCCAGGGCAGCCGAAATGACCACCCCAGGCGGCGCCCCCGTCCGAATGCAGGATCAGCCCCGAGCTGCCCGGGGTGTGGGTGACGGTCAGCGCCCAGCCGAAGGTCTGCGCACCATCGGCGTATGCCTGCGCGACGGTCTCGAGCTGCGAGTCGGTCAGCGGCTCGGTGTCGAAACCTTCGGTCTCGATCGAGTCGTAGTTGGCATTGCCGACTACCTGCGCCCACGCCCGGACATCCGAGGGAACGTACTGCTCGCGCTGCCCCGCCTTGCCGGCCCACAGCGTGGACGACACCTGGGAGGCGGGGTTGTCGAACCAGCCGAACAGGCCTCCGTTGCCCTGCTGGACGTGCAGAACAAGTCCGATCGGACGGATCGCGTCGCCGTCGGTGTTACGAACTGGCCGGAAGGTGAAGCCCGGAACGATGTGCGCCACCCGGGTATCTTCCATGTTCCGTCCGGCACGTTGCCAGGTGGATACCGACCACCGGTTACGCCGATGTCAACAACATCACCAACATACGACATCGTGCGACGTAATGTAATCACATCAGTACCAGTTGGCGTTCAACTCCGGATATCCACCCTCGCATGCCGACTTACAGTGGGAACTCTTGTACGCTACGCGGTCATCGCAGCGGCGATAACCGCGTAGCGATGACCGCAGCCCAGGAATGGCTAATGCGCAGCCGCACGGGCGGCGGCCTCCCGGTCGAGTTCCTCGATGGCCCGGCTGACCGCGATGATGCGCCGGGCGTTGTCCACGTGCAGGTTCTCGATCATCCGGCCGTTCACGGTGGCGACACCACGGCCGGAGGCCAACGCCTCCTCCCAGACCGCGACGATGTTCCTGGCCTCCTCGAGCGCGACGTCGGTGGGCGCGAACGCCCGGTTGCAGGGCTCAACCTGCCCCGGGTGGATCAACGTCTTGCCGTCAAAGCCCAGCTGTCGCCCCTGCAGGCACTCCGCCTCGAACCCGTCGAGGTCGCGGATGTCGTTGAAGACCCCGTCCAGGATGGCCACCCCGGCGGCACGGGCCGCGAGCAGGCACAACCCGAGCCCGGGCAGCAGCGGCGCCCGGCCGGGGACGTGCTCGGCGTGCAGCTCGTTGGCCAGGTCGTTGGTGCCCATCACCAGGACGGCGAGCCGCTGCGAGGCCCGGGCGATCTCCTCGGCGTGCAGCATCGCGACCGGGGTCTCGACCATCGCCCAGATCATGGTGCGGTCGGGCGCACCCGCGGCCTGGAGGCTCTTCTCGACCGCATGCACGTCCTGGGCACAGGAGATCTTCGGCACGACCACGGCGTCCGGGCCGGCCGCCGCCGCGGCACGCAGATCGTCCGCATGCCAGCGCGTGTCCAGAGCGTTGACGCGGATGGTCACCTCGCGCCCGCCGTAGGCCTGTTCGGCAACCTTCGCGCAGGCCCGTTCCCGGGCGGCGTCCTTGGCGTCCGGGGCGACGGCATCCTCCAGGTCGAGAATCAGCGCGTCCGCCGGAATGCCGCGCGCCTTCTCCAACGCCCGCTCGTTCGCCGCGGGCATGTACAGGACGGAGCGACGCGGCCGGTAGGCGGGCGCCGAGATGCCTGCCGGTGTGCCCGGCGAGGAGCTTGGCGAGGTGCTCATCGGGCGTCCTGCCTCACCGGGTCAACCAGGTCTGCGAAGCCATAGGCCGCAGCCAGGTGCGGGTCACGCGCGGCCAGGGTGCGCGCGAGGTCCAGAACAACCTTGCACTGCTTGACCGAGGCGTCGTCCTGCATCTTGCCGTCCACCATGATTGCTCCGGTCCCGTCACCCATCGTATCGATCACATGTCGAGCCCAGGCAACCTCGGCGGGCTCCGGACTGAAGACCCGCTTCGCAATGTCGATCTGCACCGGATGCAGGCTCCAGGCGCCGACACAGCCGAGCAGGAACGCGTTGCGGAACTGGTCCTCGCAGGCCACCACATCGGCGATGTCACCGAACGGCCCGTAGTACGGCAGGATCCCGTTGGCCGCGCAGGCGTCCACCATGCGGGCAAGCGTGTAATGCCACAGATCCTGCTGGTATGTGGCGCGCGGCGCGTCCGGGTCGGTCGCCGACGGGTCCTGGCGCACGAGGTATCCCGGATGCCCGCCACCGACCCTGGTCGTCTTCATCCGTCGGTCCGCGGCGAGGTCTGCCGGCCCGAGCGAGAGGCCCTGCATCCGCGGGCTCGCCCCGGCGATCTCCTCGACGTTGGCGACACCGCGCGCGGTCTCCAGGATCGCGTGGACGAGCAGCGGCCGGGTGAGCCCCGCCTTCGCCTCGAGCTGGGCGAGCAGACGGTCGACGTAGTGGATGTCCTCCGCGCCCTCGACCTTGGGCACCATGATGACATCCAGCTTGTGACCGATCGCCGGGACGAGGGTCAGCAGGTCGTCGAGGCCCCATGGTGAGTCCAGGCTGTTCACCCGCGTCCACAGCTGGGTGTCGCCGAACTCCGTGGCGGCGGCGAGTTTCGCCAGGCCCTCCCGGGCCGCGATCTTGGCATCGGCCCGGACGCCGTCTTCGAGGTTGCCCAGCACCACGTCGAGGCGGGGCAGGATGTCCGGGACCTTCGATGCCATCTTCGCGTTACTGGGGTCGAAAAAGTGGATCACACGGGAGAGCCGCTGCGGAAGCTCCCGCAGCGGCGCCGGCGCGCCCACCGCGAGCGGAGCGAAGAAGTCCTTCGGGTTGCGCATGGGAGAACTCCTGTCAGCTCGTCCAGCTATGTCATGATACGTCCAGGTACCTGAAGCCACGTACGGTTGGCGGATCCTCGTGCTGGTCGCGCGCCGGCCGCGGGGCAAGTATCGCGCCCGGGACCGCCGTGGGCATCCGATCGACATCCGATCGACCGGAAAAGGAGATGGCAGGTGGTCGGGTACGGGTTACTGTCGGCTGGTGTCCCTCTTCCAGCCGGTGAGCTCGACCGCGACCGCGACCGGTGCGGAACCGGGGGGCGGGAAACCATCCGAAGGCGCAGCGCCCGCGATCTCCATGCGGGCAGTGGTGAAGCGCTACGGAAGCCTGACCGCGGTAGACGGTCTCGACCTTGACGTTCCCGCCGGGGTCTGTCTCGGCCTGCTCGGGCCCAACGGCGCCGGCAAGTCCACCACGATGCGGATGCTGACCGCCCAGTCGATCGCCGACAGCGGCCGGATCACCATCCTCGGCTACGACGTGCCGGGCGCATCCAAGCAGGCCAGAGCGGTGATGGGCGTGGTGCCACAGGAGGACAACCTCGACACCGAGCTCACCGTCCGGCAGAACCTCGCCGTGTTCGCCCGGCTGTACCGGGTACCCGCCCGGGAGCGCCGGGGCGCGGTCGATCGGGCGCTGGCCCTCGCAGACCTGGTCGATCGCGCCGACACGGTGACCGCGAACCTCTCCGGCGGGATGCGACGACGGTTACTGGTCGCCCGGGCGCTGGTCCACCGTCCCCAGCTCGTCCTGCTCGACGAGCCCACGGTGGGACTCGACCCGCAGGTCCGCCAGGAACTGTGGAGCCTGATCGCCGGCTTACGCACCGGCGGAGTGACCGTACTGATGTCAACCCACTACATCGAAGAGGCAGAACGGCTCGCTGACGACGTCGCCATCATGTCGCATGGCCGGGTTATCGCGCGCGACGCGCCAGCCCGACTACTCGACGCGCACGCAGGGCGGACCGCGGCGGAATACTACGGCCCGCCCGAGCGCCTCGCCGAGATCGCGGCGCAGGCGGGCGCGGCCGGTTTCACCACCCGACGGACCGGGCCGTCGGTCTCGGTGCTCCGGGCCGAGAACATGCCCGCCGAACTGGATGAACGGCTCGGAGCCGGCGTCCGGCGCGCGGCGACCCTGGAGGACGTGTTCGTGGCCCTGACCGGGGAGCGGGTCGAATGAACGGGGCGGACGAAGCCAACGGGGCCCAGGCGACGCGACTGCGGCGGATTGAACCGGCGGCACTGGCCGGAGTCATCGTCCACGACCTCACGCTGTTCCGGCGGTCCTGGCTGTCGACCACCTTCTCCGCCGTCGTGGAACCCACCATCTACCTGCTGGCCTTTGGATGGGGGTTCGGCTCACTGGTGTCGGTCGTGGCCGGCTACCGGTACGTGGACTTCCTCGGCACCGGAATAGTCGCGACCGCGGTACTTTTTTCCTCAGCCTTCACCGGGATGTTCCAGACGTTCATCCGGCGGACCTATCAGAAGATCTACGGCGCTGTGCTGGCCGCACCCGTCGACGTACCGGAGATCGTGCTCGGAGAGGCCCTGTGGATTGCCGCGCGCGCCGGCGTCTACGGATGCGTTCCGCTGGTGGTGGCGCTCGCCTTCGGCCTCGATCCGGTTCCCGGCATGCTGGTGGTCCCGCTGGTCGGCTTTCTCACCGGACTCGGCTTCGGCCTGTTCGGTATCTGGACCTCGGCGCTGGTGCCGTCCATCGACGGTTTCAGTTACATCATCTCCGGCATCATGACGCCGCTCTTTCTGGTCGCCGGAACCTTCTTTCCGATAGCCGGGCTGCCCTACTGGGGCCGTGTCGTCGCCCGACTCAACCCGCTCTACCACTGTGTCGAGCTGGTGCGGGACGCGGCGTTCGGGTTCGCTCCGCTCGCCGACCTCGGCCACGTGGGCGCGCTGGTCGCCTTCGCCGGGCTGATGTGGCTGCTCGCCGTCCGCTACATGAGCCGCCGGCTCATCGACTGATCCAGCAATCCAGTCACCCTGCCGGCGCCGGTCAGCAGTCGGCGGATCCTATGCCGCCAGAGTCGACGATGCAGCAAGGTGGACGCGAGACCGCGCCAGGCCTTCGTATGGTCTCACCAGCTCCGCCGCCACCCACTCGTCACGATAGCGGTCCGTAATTCTAAATCGAGTTTTTCGGCGAGCGCAATGGAGACAGCGTCATATGGAGTGACGTTCTTGCGTAGCTGCCACCTGCGTTCCAGAAGTGGAGCGAGCGGCATGCGGCGAATGGGAAAGCCGGCCAGGTGCCGTGACGCCCGCGGTCTGGGGAGCCTCGTACGACGCCATGTAGTCGGCCAACCTGGTTACGCGAGCCATCTCGGTGAGCCGTTCCACCACAAAGACGTTCAGCGACTGGTGGCTTGCCGCCGCACCCTCGGCGAGAGCCGTGTAGATCTCGTCGGGTACGTCGCGCAGGTTCATCCGCCTCATGGTGCCATTGTGGCACCACGGTCGTCAGGTAGGCCACCCGTCCACGTACGACAGGCAACCATCCACCCGGCATTCAGCAGCCCTCACACGCGCACCCACACCACATCACACCACACCACACCACACCACACCACACCCACGATCAAACCCTGACTGGATCAGCCCTTGCGAGTAACCGCATCACTCCGTTCCGCCAGACCGGAACCCGGCGGAGCACTTCACCGGAGCACCCCTGCTCTGTTGTCGATAATTGACAGCATGTTGTGATTAACGGGCAGGCTTCCGCGCCTAGCATCATCTGCACCTAGCATCATCTGCGCCCACCATCATTCGGGCTGACCCATCATCCGGGCGCGACGCCTTGCCAAAAGGGGGTACGACAATGGACTGGCGCCACCGGGCCTTCTGCCGGGGTACGGATCCCGAACTCTTCTTTCCGATCGGGACAACCGGGCCGGCCGCGAGCCAGATCGATGCCGCGAAAGCTGTATGCCGGCACTGCACGGTCACCGACGAATGCCTGGCCTGGGCTCTTGACGCCGGCCAGGACAGCGGTGTCTGGGGAGGGCTCAGCGCGGACGAGCGGCGCGAAATCCAACGGAACACGGTTCACCTTCCCGTGTAACCCCGTCCATCAGACGTCAACGATCTTTCATCAACGATCTTTCGAGGTTTGTACGCCAAAAAGATACCGAATGACCGCACAAACCTCGAAAGATCGATCCGGGCTGGGGATAATGCGAGTGCCTGTGGACGGACGCTGAGCAAAACTGCCGGAACATGGCAGCCTGAAGATCATGCATGAAAATAGGTCGGCGCCTGCAGGCAACACACGCGGCGGTCGCCCAGGGGCGTGTCCTCACGACGCACCAGTCACCCCACCGACCCCACCGACATCCCCTGCGGCTACCCCGGCTACGGCGGCTACCGGAGCTACGGCGGCTACCGGAGCTACGGCGGCTACCGGGGCTACCGGAGCTACGGCGGCTACCCCGGCTATCGGGGTCACGGCGGCAGACCCGGCCACGCCGGCCGACGTGCTGGCCACTGCGCTCGCCCTCGCTGCCACGCAGAACGGTGCGCTGACCCGGGCTCAGGCCCTCGCCGTGGGCCTGAGCCCGGCGACGCTCTACCGCTTGGCTCACGTCGGTGGCTGGGAGAATCCGGTTCGGGGCGGCTTCGTCGTCCCGGCTGCTCCTGACCGTGTGCACGCCCGTGCCCGGGCAGCCCAGCTCATCCGCCCGGACGCGGTCGTCTGCGCAGTGACCGCTGCCAGGATCCACCGGTTTCCAGGGCTCCCGCAGCCGACCCATGACGAACCGATTCACCTGCTGTTACCGTCAACCGCGAGGACATCGCGCAGTCGGGGCGTAGTGCTGCGCTGGTCGCCGCTGACGTCGGCAGAGTCGATGACGGTCGCCGGCATCCGGATCACCCATCCGTCGCGAACCATCGCCGATCTGATCCCCTGGTCCTCACGTGAGGAAGCGGTGTGTCTACTCGACGCGCTTCTGCACGAGTATCGACTCGACGAGGAGAATCTCGCAGCGATCAAGATCGCGGTGGCCGGGCGACACGGTGGCCGGCGAGCCGACACCTTCTGGGACCTGGTTGACCGGCGCTCGGAATCCCCGTTGGAGACCCGGCTCCGGCTGTTGTTGGTCGACGCCGGCCTTTCACCGGAACAGCTGCAATGGCCGGTCCGCAACGAGGTCACCGGCGTACCCGTCGCGCGACTCGATCTCGCCTGGCCATCACGCCTGCTGGACGTCGAGGCGGACGGTGCGGCCACCCATAACGGTGCAACCGCCCTGTACCGGGACCGTTACCGGCAGAACGACCTCATCGGCCGCGGGTGGACGGTCCTACGTTTCACGTGGCCGGATGTCGTCCATCGGCCGGAATACGTGATCGAAAGCGTCCGCAGACAGCTTGACCGTTGATCTTTCGAGGTTTGTACGCCGAAAAGGTACCGGATGATCGTACAAACCTCGAAAAATCAACATCGGTCCGCTTGACGGTTCCGCTTGGCGTTCAGCGGGGCGGCAGCGGACGGAAGTCCGGCGGCCGGCGCTCCACGAAGGCGGCAACGCCCTCGCGGAAGTCGATACGCCGATCGGTGTCGCGGACCAACGCATCCGCGTCGAGCTGAGCGTCCGCGAGAGTCCGTCCCCAGTCTGCCGCCAGCTGGGCCTTGACCGCGGCCATCGCCACCGGAGCACAATTGGCCACCAGGTCAGCCGCATACGCCCGGGCGGCGGGCATGAGCTCATCCGGCGGAAACACCCGGTCAACCAGACCGAGCGCCAACGCCTCCTGCGCCAACACAACCCGACTCGAGATGAGCAGGTCAGCAGCCCGAGCAGGCCCAATTATGCGGGTCAGCAGCCAACTGACGCCGAACTCGGCCGGCAGTCCCCGTCGGGTGAACGACGGGGCGATCTTGATGCCGGCCGCCGCGAACCGCAGGTCACACGACAGCGCCTGGACCAGCCCGATGCCGGCACATGCACCGTTGAGGACGGCGATGGTCGGCTTGCGCAACGACCGGGCATGGGTCATTGGACGGGTCCGCCACGCCGGCTTCTCCGCGGCCGGACCCTGCGAGACGCTGTCGAGATAGCCCATGTCCATACCGGGGCAGAAGCTGCTGCCGGCCCCTGTGACCAGTACGACCCGGACGTCGGGATTGTCGTCACAGGCGTCGAGCAGATCGAAGAACGCCCGCTCCATCTCCAACGTCCAGGCGTTTTTTCGCTCTGGCCGGTGCAGGGTCAGCGTGGCGACGCCGCTGTCGACGTCGCAGAGCACAACCTCGGGCGCTGCGGTAACTGTCACGTGCATCAACCTATCCACGTTTCGAACAACCAACGGAGGCCGTCTGTCCCGACCGACAGCGGCTCGCCAGAGCACGCTCAGCTGGCACGCACTCGGCCGGCACGCACTCAGCCGCCACGCACTCAGCCGGCGACGACAAGCTCCGGCCGGCGGGGCGCGGTGACCGTCCGTTCCGGGCGACAGCGCTCGTCATGGGCCAGAGTCGCGTTCCAGTAGCCGCCCGAGTCCCGCCACAGTTCAATGACGCCCGCGCAACACAGGCAGGCATAATCCGTCGCGGCCTCCACCAACAGTTCTGGCGGCATCCCGTCTCCCTCGACCTGAATCTTCACCACACGCCTCCATGCTGGCTCTACAACGTCGACTGGCTCGACAACGTCGACTGGCTCGACAACGTCGACTGGCTGGATACCCGCCCGTTTCACGACCCAGGAAGTGCGCCCGTAGCCGCGCTTCTACCGGCCCGACCGGAGGCAACCGCCGGCTCCTTGGGCAACCCGAGGACGGTTTCCCCAAGAATGTTGCGCTGTACCTGGGACGAGCCCGCGTAGATGGTGCCTGCCACGGAGTTGTAAAGGGTGCCGATCCAGGATGCGGTGGAATTCGGCGAACCCGGGTCGTCCGTGCGATAGGCACGCGGCGGCCGCCGCCCCTGCATGACCATGCCAGCTGCGCCGAGGACATCAAGACTCAGGTCGGTGACCAGCTTATGGTATTCACTCCAGTACAACTTGCTGATCGACGACTCGGGGCCAGGAGGCCCGCCCAGTAGGTAGCCGGTGAGCACGCGGTAGCCGAGGAAGCGCATGACCTCGACCCGGGCATAGCAGTCGGCGAGCCGCTGCCGCACGATCGGATCAGCGCCGAGCCCCCGCTCGCGGACCAGATCCCGCAGTCGGTCGAGCTCATTGCGAAACAGCACCGGGTTCGTCGCGGCCTCCTCACCGCGCTCATACCCCAACAGGGTCATCGCGACCTGCCAGCCGCCGTTGACCGTCCCGACGACGTTGTCCGCGGCTGTGCGCGCGTCGACGAAGAAGACCTCGTTGAACTCGCTGTCGCCGTTCATCGCCGGGATGGGCCGTACCTCGATACCGGGCTGACGCAGGGGGACCAGCAGAAACGAGATTCCGCGGTGGGGTCGCGCGTCCGGGTCGGTACGGGCCAGCACGAAGATCCAGTCTGCCTCGTGAGCCATCGACGTCCAGATCTTCTGACCGTCAATGACCCATTCGTCGCCGTCGAGAACCGCCCGAGTACGCAGAGAAGCCAGGTCCGAGCCTGCGCCGGGTTCCGAATAGCCCTGGCACCACTTCTCCTCGCCCGACAGGATCTTCGGGAGAAACCTGTGCTTCTGCTCCTCGGTGCCGGCCCGCAGCAACGTGTTGCCGACCATCTTGATGCTGAACGTGTCGTTACGGATGCCCCACGGCGCGCCGGCCTGCGCTAGCTCCTCCATGAGGACCACCTGTTCGATCTTGGTTAACCCGCCGCCGCCGTACTCCGCCGGCCAGGAGACGCCAAGCAGGCCAGCCCGGAACAGCCGGTCCCGCCAGTCACGGGTGAAGACCTCGGCCTCGTCGGAACCGAGGCTGCCGATCCCCGTCCAGCCGTCAGGAAGGTTCGCCGCCAGGAACGCGCGAACACGGACCCGAAACTCCTCCGCCACCGACGGATACCCGAACTCCATCGCACCCCACTCCGTCGGCGGGTCCGGGACCCACCACCAGCCCAGACAACATCGTCTATATGTTCCAACTAGATCGGGTGTACGCGCAAGCCTTCCGGGCTCAGGTCGACCAGACGAGCCCGAGGTACGGCGGGAAGCCGCGTCCACATCATCCAGGGATCACCCGCTGAGGTCTATCATCATACTAATAGAACTACTTTAGCGTGACCTCGAAAGATCGGCGCGTTCCGTCGCGACCGTCTCGACATCGTCACTTTAACGTAGTATACGTTTAAAGATATATAGGATGAGAGGTGTGATCGTGACGCACCCCGCTTCTGACAGCGGCGGAGTCGCACTGACGTCCGCGCTACGGCCGCTGCTCGAGCTGGAGGCCATCCAGGAGGATGTCTTCCGCGGACGTAGCCGCGAGAACGAGTCCACCCGGACCTTCGGCGGCCTTTTCGCCGCGCAGGCGCTGGTCGCCGCGGGCCGCACGGTCACCGACGACCGGGCGGCGCACAGCCTGCATATCGTGTTCCTGCGTCCGGGCGCGGTCGGCGCAACGACCGAGTACACCGTCGAGAAACTGCGCGACGGTCGCGGGTTCAGCTCGCGCCGCGTGGTCGCCGCCCAGGCTGGCGGCGACATCCTGCACGCCTCGGTGTCGTTCCACGTGGGCGAGGACGGCTACGAGCACACGCTGCGACCGCCGACTGTTCCCGACCCGGACGAACTCCCCCCGGCGGCGTCGTGGTTCACCACCGCAGGGGCTGAGGTCGACGACTGGTATAATACCTACCTCGGCAGCCATCCGGTGGATCTCCGCTTCGTGGGTGAGCCACCGCCGCTGTCGGCCCGTCGCGGCCGGCCGTCCACCGGCCTGCAGGTCTGGATTCGCAGCCGCGATCCACTCGGTGACGATCCGTTGACGCACGCGAGTGCCGTGACGTATGCGTCCGACCTGTTCCTCCTGGCGTCAGCACTGCTCCCGCACGGCCAGGCGTTCGGCACCGGATCCGTCGTCGGCGCCAGCCTCGACCACAGCATGTGGTTCCACCGCCCCTTCCGGGCGGACGACTGGCTGCTCTTCGACAAGGGCAGCCCGTGGGCGGGCTCCGGCCGGGGGCTGACGAACGGCTCCGTCTTCGACCGCTCGGGACAGCTCGTGGCGTCCGTCATCCAGGAGGGACTGCTACGCCGCGTACCCGCGGCCGCACCCCAGCAACAACCCGTTGTCTAGATTGGCACACGTGCGTTAAATTGCGGGAGGTGACTGGGAGGAGCCCGATGAGCACACCAAAGATCATCTCTGTCGACGACCACATCCTTGAACCCGGTGACCTGTGGCAGCGCTACCTGCCCGAGCGATTCCGGGCGGACGGCCCCCGTCTGGTGCGGCTCAAGGGACGCTTCGGGACGCACGCCCGCAGCGGCTGGCGGGAGGCCGAAGACGGGCTGTGGGCCGACGTCTGGGTGTTCGGAGACGTCAAAATGGAAATCCTTCCAGGCTTCGCGGCAGCGGGTAAGGACCAGAACTATCTCGGGCGGCACTGGGAGGCCATGACCTACGAGGACATGCGGCCAGGCTGTTACGACAGGACGGCCCGACTGGCCGACATGGACGCCAACCACACCGAGGCCGCTCTGAGCTTCCCGACGTTTCCCCGGTTCTGCGGGCAGACGTTCCACGAGTGCGGCGACCGCGACCTGGGCCTTGCGTGCGTGCAGGCATACAACGACTGGATGATCGACGAATGGTGCGCCGACGAGGCGTACGGTCGGCTCATCCCGTTGACCCTGATCCCGCTGTGGGACCCCGAACTCGCCGCGGCGGAGGTTCGTCGCTGCGCGGCCAAGGGCTCGCACGCGGTCTGCTTCTCGGAGAACCCGGCCCGGTTGAAGCTACCGAGCATCCACACCGACCACTGGGATCCGCTGTTCGCCGCGTGTGAGGACACCGACACCGTCCTCAACCTGCACATCGGGTCCTCCTCCACGTTCCCGATGACCTCGATCGACGCCCCGCGAGCGGTGTCACTCGCCCTGACCTACCAGGGTGCGTCCCATGCGTTCGCAGACTGGCTCACCAGCGGTGTGCTGGAGCGGTTCCACGACCTGCGGGTGGCATTGAGTGAAGGTCAGATCGGTTGGATGCCGTTCATCCTGGAACGGCTCGACAGCGTCTGGGAACAGCGACCGGTCTACGGCAACCTGGACGGCAGGCTCTCGCGCCCGCCGTCCAGCTACGTCCGCGACCGGATCTTCGGGTGCGTGTTCGACGATTCCATCGGGCTCACCCTGCGGCACCGCATCGGCATGGAACAGATCATGTTCGAGACCGACTATCCGCACGGTGACTCGACCTGGCCGAACTCGAAAGCGGTCTTCGAGAAGATGGTCACGGAGGCGGGACTCAGCGCGGACGAGGCATACCTGCTCGCCCGTGGCAACGCCATCCGCTGCTTCCGGCTCGACCGATACGGCATCACCGCATAGGCACCGCTCGGGTGGGCAACAGATCGCGTGAGTACTTGCGCGCTCGGCGGCCCCAGGTAAACCGGTCCGGCCAAAGAGCGCGCGATCATTGCTCGTCTCGCGCGCTCGGCGGCCCCACGTAAAGCGGTCGCCCCAGAAGTCCAGGAGGAATCGTGCACGACATCGTCATCCGCGGGGGTCAGGTCGTCGACGGCACCGGCGCCCCGCGCCAGCAAGCGGACGTCGCGATCGACGGTGGACGCGTCGTCGCGATCGGCACCGTGCCCGACGGCGGGCGCCGGACGATCGACGCGGACGGGCTCATCGTGAGCCCCGGTTTCGTCGACATCCACACCCATCTCGACGTCCAGGGCTTCTGGGACCCCACGCTTTCCCCGTCTCCGCTGCACGGAGTCACCACCGTCCTGGGCGGTAACTGCGGGTTCACCGTCGCCCCCCTGGACGACACGGCCGGTGACTACCTGATGCGCATGCTGTCCCGGGTCGAGGGCATGCCGCTGGAGTCGCTGCGGACCGGCGTGCCGTGGGACTGGCGCACCACCGCGGAGTTCCTCGACCGTCTGGACGGGACGCTCGCTGTCAACGCCGGTTTCATGGTCGGGCATTCGGCCATTCGGCGGGTGGCCATGGGGCCTGCGGCCACTGAACGGCACGCGACCGACGACGAGCTCGCCACGATGAAGCGGCTGCTGCGCGCCGGGATCGCGGCCGGCGGTCTCGGCTTCTCCTCCACCTGGTCGGAGAGCCACAGCGATGCCGACGGGCGTCCGGTCCCGTCCCGCGCCGCACCCGCGCAGGAGTTGTTCGCCCTGGCAGCGGTGGCCGGCGAGTTCGACGGCACATCCCTGGAGTTCCTCCCCGTCCTCCCGCAGCGAGGTGGTTTCAGCCAGGAGATCACCGACGTCATGGTCGGGATGTCGGTGGCGGCCCGCCGGCCGCTGAACTGGAACATCCTCACCGTCAGCGCGAAGACCCTGCCCGACGCGCTCGCCAGGCTCGAAGTCGGCGACATCGCCCGGGCGCGCGGCGGGAAGGTCGTCGCGCTGACGATGCCGGACACCCCGCCGGCCCGGTTTTCCTTCCGCGCCGGCTTCGTCCTCGACATGGTCCCGGGGCTGCACGACTTCCTCTTCCTGCCGCTGGACGAGCGGCTGGCGATCCTGCGCGATCCCGAGCGTCGGCGTGAGCTGCGCCGCGCCGCCGAGGAGCCGTCCGCCTTCAGTCACCTCGTCGACTGGGGCTCCCGGTACATCATCGAGACGTTCAGCCCGCAGACCAAGCCGTATGCCGGGCGGATCGTCGGCGACATCGCCGCCGAGGAGGGCCGGGACCCGTTCGACGTCCTGATGGACATCGTCGTCACGGATGAGCTGAAGACGACGTTCAGTAACCCCTCCCGTGCGGCGCGGCCGGAGGACTGGCAGGCCCGTGCCCAGGTCTGGCGCGATCCCCGGGCTGTCATCGGAGCGTCCGACGCCGGGGCCCACCTCGACATGGTGGAGTTCTTCGGTTATTCGACGATGTTGCTGCAACATGGGGTCCGCGAACAGCAGGTGGTGGCCCTTGAGGAAGCCGTCCGCCTCATCACCGACGTCCCGGCCCGCCTGTACGGCCTGCGTGATCGTGGTCGTCTCCGGGTCGGCGGCGCCGCCGATGTCGTCATCTTCGACGAGGCGCGCATCGCCCGCCAGCCCACCGAGACGCGCTTCGACCTGCCCGCCGGCGCGGGCCGCCTCTACGGTGAGGCCGACGGCGTCGAGCGCGTCCTGGTCAACGGTGTCGAGATCGCCCATCACGGCACGTTCACCGGGGACTTCCCGGGGAAGATTCTGCGCTCCGGCCGGGACACCGAAACCCCGTCCCTGAACTGACAGAATTTCTGGACTGACGGCACGGTAACCGGAAGGGTACGACCATGAAGACACGCGCCGCGGTCCTGCACGGTAGAGGCCAACCCTGGACCGTGGAGGAACTCTCCCTCGACGGCCCAGGCGACGGCGAAGTCCTGGTGGAGAATCTCTTCGCCGGGCTGTGCCATTCCGACGACCACCTCGGAAAAGGCGCTGGATTCCACTTCCCGATGGTGGGCGGCCATGAAGGCGGTGGCGTGGTGCGGGAGGTCGGCGCCGGGGTCTCCCGGCTGCGGCCGGGCGACAAGGTGGTCACCTCGTTTCTCCCCGTGTGTGGCTACTGCCGCTGGTGCACGTCGGGTCACTCCTATCTGTGTGATGCCGGC
Organism: Protofrankia sp. Cas4; assembly: GCF_963555915.1. Taxonomy (NCBI): domain Bacteria; kingdom Bacillati; phylum Actinomycetota; class Actinomycetes; order Frankiales; family Frankiaceae; genus Protofrankia; species Protofrankia sp. Cas4. The sequence goes on along the minus strand of NZ_CAUVXL010000024.1, from coordinate 17,399 downwards.
GCCACCACCCTCACCGGAGCATTCGCCGACGGCAGCTACCGGTTCCATCTGGGCCAGACCGATCTGGGTGCCTTCTGCACCCTCGGGACCTTCTCCGAACACTTCGTCGCGCACCAGAATTCACTTGTGAAGGTCCCGGACGACACGCCGTTGGACGTCGCCTGCCTCATGGGGTGCGGTGTGCCCACCGGCTGGGGATCGGCGGTCAACGCGGCGAACGTCCGCCCAGGTGACGTCGTTGTCGTCTACGGCATCGGCGGTATCGGAGCGGCCGCGGTGCAGGGTGCGCTGCTGGCCGGCGCGGCAACGGTCGTGACGGTGGATCCGGTGCCCTTCAAGAACGAGTTCGCCAAACAGCTCGGGGCACAGGCCGGTTTCACGGATCATTCCGAAGCCTTCGACCACGTTCGCGATCTCACCCAGGGTGTCCTGGCTGACAGCGTGATCCAGTGTGTGGGCGTGGCCAACCCGGAAGTCATCCACCAGTGCTACGAGATGACCCGCAAAGGTGGCACCCTCGTCCTCACCGGAATAGCGGACCGCTACGAAGAGATCACGGTCAAACTGCCCGGCGGGATGCTCACGTCCTTCGCGAAGAAGGTCGTCGGGTGCCTGTTCGGTTTCTGCAATCCGCACCAGGACATCCCGATGCTGCTGGAGCTCTACCGCAACGGCCAGTTGAAACTCGACGAGATGGTGACCCGCCGCTATTCGCTGGACGAGATCAACGAGGGATACCAGGACATGACCGACGGGCGAAACATCCGCGGAATCATCGAGTTGGGCCGCTGATGGAAGCCGTCAAGCAGGACACGTTCTTCATCGGTGGACGCTTCCGCCCGGCAGCCGGTGACCGGCGTTTCACGGTCGTGAACCCGGCGACGGAGGGCATCGTCGGCAGCGCGCCGTGCGGCGAGCCAGCCGATGTCGACGCGGCTGTCGCCGCTGCCCGGGAGGCCTTCGACACCGGCCCGTGGCCGCGGATGGCGATCAAGGAACGAGCCGAGCACCTGACCAGGTTCGCCGACGAACTCGCGGCGCGCCGCAAGGAGATGGGCGAACTCGTCCTCGACGAACTCGGCCTGCCACGGCGGGCAGCCCATTCCGAACCTGCCAGCATGATCGCCCTGCTTCGCTATCACGCCGGGCTGGCCGAGAAGATGACCATGAGTGAGCGCCGGACGGGTCTGTTCGGCGCCTGCGCGGACGTCACCCGGGAACCCGTCGGGGTCGTCGCCGCCATTCCCGCCTGGAACAGCCCGCTCGTCCTGGCGGCCAACAAGTTCGCCCCGGCCATGCTCGCCGGCTGCACGGTGGTCTGCAAACCCGCGCCGGAGACGTGCCTGGACACCTATCCGGTGGCCGAGGCCGCGCGTGCCGCCGGTATCCCCGACGGCGTGCTGAACCTGGTGGCCAGCGACGGCGCCGGGGGTGACCACCTCACCCGGCATCCGGGCGTTGACAAGATCGCATTCACCGGCAGCACGGCGACCGGTCGCGCGGTGGCCGCCGCCGCCGCCAGCCACCTGGCCCGGGTCAGTCTCGAACTGGGCGGCAAATCCGCCGGCATCGTGTGCGATGACGCCCCGCTCGACGAGGTCGTCGCCGCGGTCGTCGCCGCGGCCACCCTGGTCAACGGGCAGGCCTGTATCGCTCTGAGCCGCATCCTGGTCAGCCGGCGGCGGCACGACGAACTCCTCGACGCACTGCGGGCCGGCTTCGAGGCCCTGGTCGTCGGTGACCCCCGTGATCCCGCCACCCAGGTAGGTCCGCTGGTCAGCCGGCGCCACCGGGACCGGGTGCTCGGCTACGTAGCCGACGCCGCGAAGGAGGGTGGACGGGTGGTCACGGGCGGTGGCCCGCCGCCGCACACCACCCGGGGCTGGTTTGTCGCCCCCACTCTCGTCACCGGCGTGTCACCGATGTCGCGCATCGCCCAGGAAGAGATCTTCGGTCCGGTGCTCACCGTGCTCACCTACACCGACCTCGACGAGGCTGTCGCCATCGCCAACGGCACCCCTTTCGGCCTGTCCGGCGCCGTCTTCGCGCGGGATCCCGGCCAGGCACGGGCACTCGCCGACCGTATCCGCAGCGGCACTGTCGCGATCAACAAGGGTGCCGCGATCGATTTCGCGCTGCCCTTCGGCGGGTTCGGGTCGTCCGGCTACGGGCGCGAGTACGGCCCGGAGGGCGTGGCGGAGTACCTCGAGCACAAGACGATTTTCCTGGACGCGCCGGCGGGCTAAAGGCCCCAAAGGGCCAAAGGGCGCGCGACGATCGTCAGATCGCGCGCCCGCAGGCCGCAGTCCCCGGGTCTCCAGAGCCGCCGGGCGGCCGTGGGATCCCAACGGACACCACGGCCGCTGCGGGGGACGCGTCCCGGGAAGGTGTCAGATCCGCTCGATGATCGTCGCCGTACCCATGCCGCCGCCGGTGCACATCGTCACCAGGCCGACGTTGGCGTCACGCCGCTCGAGCTCGTCCAGCACGGTCTGGATGAGCATCGGGCCGGACGCTCCGATGGGGTGACCCAGCGCAATCGCCCCACCGTTGACGTTGACCCGGTCCGGGTCGAGATCAAGGTCGCGGATGGTCTTCAGCGGGACCGCGGCAAACGCCTCGTTGATCTCCCAGAGATCGATGTCGGCCACGGTCATGCCCGCCTTGGCCAGGCAACGCAGGCTGGCCGGGCCGGGCGCGGTCAACATGATCACAGGATCGGCACCCGCCACCGCGGTCATCCGGACGCGCGCACGCGGGGTCATCCCGTGGGCCCGGGCGTAGTCCGGCGAGGCGAGCAGGATCGCGGACGCACCGTCGACGACGCCGCTGGAGTTACCCGCGTGGTGGACGTGGCGGATCTCGCCGGCCTGGGGGTAGACCTCGCGGCACATGTCGTCGAAGGACCGGTCGAAGCCCGCCTGCACCTGGGTCGCCAGCTGCTCGAACGACGCCGGCAGCTTCGCGAGCGTGGCCACGGTCGTACCGGGGCGGGGGAACTCGTCGTGGTCGAGGGCGAGCGTGCCGTCGAGATGGCTGACCGGCACGACCGAACCGTCGAACCGGCCCTCGGCCACGGCCTTCGCGCACCGCTCCTGGCTCTGGGCGGCGAAGGCGTCGACGTCCTCGCGGGTGAAGCCCTCCAGCGTCGCGATGAGGTCGGCGCTGACGCCCTGCGGAACCATCGGGTAGAGCTCCCGCAGATGAGCGTTGCCGGCATCGAGCGTCACCACGCCCTCAGCCACCGGCCACCGTGACATCGACTCCACGCCGCAGCCGACAACCAGGTCCTGATGACCGGACAGGATGCCCATCGCCGCCCAGCTGACCGCCTGCTGGCCGGAGCCGCAGTACCGGTTGAGACTCGACCCGGGTGTCTGCACCGGCCAGCCGGCCGCCAGCAGCGCGAGCCGCCCGATGTCGGCGCCGTGCTCTCCGGTCTGCATACCGTTGCCCGCGACCACGTCCTCGACCTCGAGCGGGTCGAAACCGACCCGGTCACGCAGCGCGTTGAGTATCTGGGCCAGCACCTCCTGCGGGTGCAGCGGGTGCAGCGACCCGGTGGCCTTGCCCCGGCCACGCGGCGACCGCACGCCGTCGATGATCCACGCCTCACTCACAGCAAACCTCCAGTAATATTCGACTATTTATCTAGACGATGTCACGAGTTGCACCCGGATGCGATATACGAACCGGACGCTGCGGACGCTGTCGATCTAGCCACCGCCGCCCCTCGCATGCGACACTCAATCAGTAAGCGTATTAATCGATTCGTCGAGTAGCGTGCTTCGGAGCCAACCGTCCCCTGAGAGCCTGTTTCGAGATGCGACCGGATCTGATCCCCCTGCCGCGGTCCGCGGCGCGACGACGCTGGAGTCACGTGTGAGCGACCGGTACGACGACTTTCCGACGCTACGTTTCGAGCGACCCGCGCTCGGCGTTCTGCGCATCGTGCTTGACGCACCCAACCTCAACGCGGTCAACCCGCGGATGCACCGCGACCTCGCCGAGGTCTGGCCGGTCATCGACCGCGACCCGCAGACCCGGGTCGTACTCATCCAGGGCGAGGGCAAGGCGTTCTCCGCCGGCGGTACCTTCGACCTGCTCCAGGAGATGGCCGACAACCCCGGAGTCCGCACCAGGGTTCTGCACGAGGCGCGCGCCATGGTGCTCGGCGTCCTGGACCTGTCCAAGCCGGTGGTCTCGGCCATGCACGGCCCCGCCGTCGGCGCGGGTCTCGCCGTCGGCATGATGGCCGACATCTCGGTGGTCGGGAAGCGTGCGACCATCGTCGACGGCCACACCCGGCTCGGTGTCGCGGCCGGCGACCACGCCGTGCTGTGCTGGCCGCTGCTGTGCGGGATGGCCAAGGCCAAGTACTACCTGCTCACCTGCGAGCGCCTCACCGGTGAGGAAGCCGAGCGTATCGGGCTGGTCTCGCTCGCGGTGGACGACGACCAGGTACACGCACGCGGCCTCGAAGTGGCGAGCGCGCTGGCCACCGGCTCGTCCGACGCGCTGCGCGCGACCAAGTCCTCGCTCAACCACTGGTACCGGGTGCAGCTGCCGGCGTTCGAAGCCTCGCTCGCGCACGAGTTCTACGGCTTCGCGAGCCCCTCCGCCCAGGAGGGCATCGCCGCGATCCGGGAGAAGCGCAAGCCGGACTTCATCGCCGTCGAAGCACAACACCGTGCTGAAATCTGACCCACCGCCGGCCGTCCGACGAGGAGTTCAGCAGTGACCGAAACCGCAGCGACCGACACCGCCGCCCCCACGCCGAAGAGCAGCGAGGTGCCGCTGCTGGCGCCTGGGATGACCTGGGAGGAGATGGTCCCGGGATCGGCGTTTCGCACCTCGGCCCGGACCATCACCGAATCCGACCTCATGACGTTCATCCAGTGGGGCGGCTTCAACGAGCCGCTGTTCGTCGATGCCACCCACGCCGCCGCCGGCGGCTACGCGGGCCGGCTGGTACCGGGAGCCTTCGTCTACTGCATCGCCGAGGGCCTGGTACTCCAGACCAACGCGCTGCACGGCACCGGCCTGGCATTCTTGTCGATGGAACTGACGGTCAAGGGCCCCACCTACGTCGGCGACACACTGCACGCGATCGTCGAGACCCTGTCGGCCCGCCCGACCAGCAAGCCCGGACGCGGCATCGTGGCCAGCCGCGTGACAGTACGTAACCAACACGGCAAGGACGTCCTGGTCTTCACCCCGACCCGCATGATCCGCGGGCGCGACTTCGTCGAGGTCGACGGCGCCGGCCACTGATCGCCAGGCCGGGCAGACGTTACTTAAATATATGACTATTTAGACCATATGGTGGGGTGATTCCACCCACCGGTCGAGGAGGATCCGTGGGAACGCTGGACGGAAGGGTGGCGCTTGTCACCGGGGCGAGCCGCGGCCTCGGAGCAGCGGTGGCGCTCCGGCTCGCGCGCGAAGGAGCCAGGGTCGCGGCCATGGCCCGCACCCTCGAGCCCGACCCCCGGTACCCGGGAAGCCTGCGGGAGACCGTCGAGGCTATCCAGGCCGCCGGCCACGAAGCCGTGGCCGTGCGCGGGGACCTGTCCTCGGCCGAGGACAGGCGGCGCATCGTCGCCGAGACCGTCGAGGCGTTCGGGCCGGTCGACATCCTCGTGAACAACGCGGCTGTCACCTTTCTCGCGCCGGTCGAGGAGTTCACCGAGAAGCGTTTTCGCCTCATGATCGAAGTTCAGGTGTGGGCGCCCTTCGAGCTGACCCAGCTGGTGCTCCCGGGTATGCGCGAGCGGGGGGCCGGATGGGTGATCAACATCTCCTCCCGGGCCGCACAGCACCCGCAGGGCCCACCGTTCGAACCGGTGCACGAGCGTGGCTTCGCCGCGTACGGCCTGTGCAAGGCGGCGCTGGAACGTTTCACGACCGCGGTTGCGGCCGAGGGCTACCGTTACGGGATACGAGCCAACGCGCTCGCCCCGCTCGACAACGTCGCGACGCCCGGAGCGGGTGCGCATGACCTCGTCGCGGACTTCCCGATCGAGGACCCCTCGGTGCTGGCCGAGGCCGCGCTGGCCCTGGCCGAGTCAGATATCACCGGACGGATCGTCTACAGCCAGTCGCTACTGGACGAGCTCGGCCGCAAGCCCGTCGTGATCGGCCACTGACACTGTGCTGGGTGACTGCGGGACCCGACGTGGAGTCCCCGCAGTTCTCCGGGAAGTGCGGCCTCCGGGCGCGCGATCTGACGATCGTCGCGCGCCCTTTGGCCCGCTAGTCACCGGGCACACCTGCAACAGTGCCCGACCGGTTCGTCAGTCGACGCGGGCCGTGGCGTAGCCGGCGATGACTTCCTCGCCCCGCGCGTTGACCGTGACCACGTCGAGGTCGACCAGGCTTACGCCGTCGGCCTCACGCAGGCCGGCCACGGTGACGCGGGCGGTGAGGCGGTCACCCGGCCAGACCTGGCTCTTGAACCGGACGCCGTAGCGGGTGAGACGCCCGTCGCCCACCAGGTCGGTGACGGCGCGGGCGGTCATACCCATCGCCAGCATCCCGTGCGCGAACACACCCGGGTAGCCCGCGGCATCGCGCGCGTACACCACATCGGTATGCAACGGGTTGTAGTCCCCGGATGCACCGGCGTACTGCACAATCTGGGTCCGGGTGAGGTCCTCGACGAGCACCTGCTCGTGAATCTCGCCGACTTTCACCTCAGCGCCGCGCAATGCCATCAGTTCGCCCCCTGCTCAACCGGCTTCTCGGGTCGCACGCTCACGCCACGGGCCCGGACAACCAGCTCGCCGGCTGCGTCCCGGTACTCGGTGACCTGTTCTTCGAACAGCAGCTTGCCGCCCCGCCGACCCGTCTTCTCCCAGGTGTTTCCCGGCACGTTGGTCACCGTGAGCAGGTCGCCCGGCCGGACCTGCCGGAAATACTCGAAATGCTGCTCGGCGTGCAGCCGGCCGCCGCCGGAGACCGCATCGGTGACTCCGCTGGGTTCCCGGCCGGAGCCGAACCATGCCTCGCCGGTACGCGGTCGCAGCGGATAGTCAGGGTCGTACTGGGCGGAGGACTGGACAAACGTCGGCGGAGCGATGATCCCCGCCGTCTCAGCCTCCCCGGCCCGCTCCGCGTCGTGGTAGACGGGGTTGGGATCCGCGACCGAGCGCGCGAAGAGCATGATCTGACCGGCCTCCACCGGGAACGTGAACTGCCCCACGAATTACTCCTCGTCATTGAAGGCGGATGGCAGAGGATCCCAGCCATCCGATGAAGCGTTGACTGCTGTTCGTCTCCGTTGTTTCTCCCGACCGGGTTCTCCCGACCGGGTTCTCCCGACCGGGAGAACCGGGGTCGCTCACCCGCGCCGCAGGAGCAGGCTGCGTACCTGCGCCGCCGACTCAAGTGCCTCATCCTCGTCACCGGCGACCGGCAGCAGGTGCACATCGCGGCAGCCGGCATCAAGATAGGGCACCAGCGCCTGCGCCACATCCTGCGGGGTCCCCCGGGGCACGTACCGCGAGAAACGGTCGAAGGGCACGCCGTAGAAGCTCTCCATCGCCCGCGAGACCGACAAACCGGCGTCCTGGACCGACCCGCCGAAGCCGCACCAGACCAGCAGCGCGTGCCGCCAGGCCACCGCGGACCGACCGGACGCGACCGCGACGTCATCGATCTCGGCGATGACGGAGGCGTAACGCTCGGGCGAGACCCACACACCGAGCCAGCCGTCACCGTGACGACCCGCCCGCCGAACCGCCGCGGCCGACCGGCCGCCGATCACTATCGGTACGGGCACGGCCGGCGGCGGTGACACCCGCACATCGCGGAGCTGGAAATGCTCACCGTCGACCGTCACCGCATCACCGGCCAGCAGTGCCCGCAGCACGACCAGAGCCTCGTCCATCCGGCGGCCACGGGTGGCGGGGTCGACACCGCATGCCTCGACCTCGGCGCGGTCCTCACCGCCGATGCCCACGCCGAAGACGAACCGCCCGGGTGCCATGGCCGCGAGCGTGGCAACCTGACGCGCAACCGGGACGGGGTGACGCAGCGGTAGCAGGAAGACCCCGGTGTGAACCTCGATGTCGGGCGCGGCGACCAGCAACGCCGTGGCCTGGATGAGCCCGTCGGAACCGTAGCCGCCGCGAAAACTCACGTGGTCACCGATGACGGCATGGTCGAATCCGAGGTCCCGGATCTGCGCAGCGGCCTCGTACAGGCGCTCGGTGCCGCCTCGCAGCAGCGCGAAGGGTGGCCGAACCCCGATCCGCAGCCCGGCCGATCCCGACCCGGCTGATCCCGGCCCGACCGGGTCGACGTCAACCGTGGTCACGATTGCAGCACTCTACGCAACACCTTGCCGGCGGCGCTTCTCGGCAGAATTTCGATCATCTCCCACTCGGCGGGCACCTTGAACCCGCTCAGGGACTCCCGCGCGAACAGGCGCAGCTCCTCGACGTCCGGTGGATCCCGCGGGTCGGCGGGGACGACGAACGCCTTCACGACCTGACCCCAGCGCCGGTCCGCCCGGCCGACGACGGCAACCTCGCGGATCGCGGGATGGAGACTGAGGACCTGTTCAACCTCTAGTGGATCCACGTTTTCCCCGCCACGCACAATGCGGTCACCACGGCGGCCCAGCAGCGTGACATAGCCGTCGGAATCGATATGACCGAGGTCTCCGGTGTGCAGCCAACCGTCGGCCTCGGGCTGGAAGAGGTGCTCGCCGCGGGCCCGGATTTCGCCGCTGCCGTCCGGACCCGGATCGACCACCCGCAGCTCCACACCCTGCGCCGCGCGGCCGACCGTGCGCAGCAGCTCGGGCCGGGTCGTGGCCGCAAGTCGATGATCGTCGAAGTTCAGACAGGTGACCGGAGAACCCTCCGTCTGCCCGAAGATCTGAACGAAGGCAACGCCCGGAAGAACTGCCATCGCCTCGCGGAGCGTGTCCGGATGGATCGGGGACGCGCCGTACTGCAGCACGCGCAGCGTCGGCAATGCCAGCGCGCCCTCAGCGAGCAGTCGGTCGATCATCGTCGGTACCAGCAGAGCATGTGTCGTGCCGTAGTCGGCCAGGTCCTGCCAGTTACGCGGCGAGAACGGTGGCGCACAGACAACCGTGGCTCCGGCGCCCAACGCAACCGCGATCATGCCGAGGCCGGCGATGTGATGGTAGGGCGAACCAGATGCGTACACGCTGCCCGGCGCAAGGTCGACGATCGCGGCGTTGACCCTGCCCCGTACTGCGAGCTTGCCCTCGGCCACATACACCGCCTTGGGCACCCCGGAGGTCCCGGACGTGTGCAGGATCAGCGCGGTCTCATCCGGACCCGGCTGGTCCGCCGACAGCCGGTCGGTCAACAGCCGGTCGGACGCCGCGGCCGGTGGATGAACGACAAGCCGGCGGCCCGTTGCCGTCGCCAGTTCCCGGCCGAGGTCCGCCGCGTCCGGCTCGGCCAGGAGCAGATCGCCGGCGAGGCCGGCCAGACAGGCGGTGAGTTCCCGGGGGGTGAGTCTGGTGCTGATCGGCGCGAGGGGACGCCGGGTGGCGGCGCCCGCGATCGTCAGCGCAAGAGCTTCCAGCGTGGTCGAGACCAGAGCCGGCAACGGGGTTCCCACGGGCACGGCAAGGCTGTCGAGCCAGTCGGCCGCGCCCGCGGCGTGCCCCAGCAGGTCGGCGCCGGTCCAGCGGGTGGCACCACTGATCACAGCCGTCTGACCCGCACCCGGGCCCGACCAGACTCCGGTGAGCTGGGCCATCCATGTCGTCCCGGCCGCGGCGGTCATGCCCGGGTCGTCCGGGCGGCGGTCGCCCCGGATGCGGTCAGTCCGGACGAAGTGGTCCCGGACGAAGTGGTCCCAGACGCGGTCAGTCCGGTGGTGTCGACGCCGTCCCAGAAGCCTGCCCACGTCGGGAAGGACTGCGGCAGGCCCGGTGGCGTCGGCGACGTGCCCCAACTGTCGAATCCCACGGCCTGCGGGTGCTCGGTGACATCGGCTGCGTACCAGTGCCGCTCGTCCCGCCGGGCGAACAGCCACTCGCCGTCGATCCGCTGGTAGGTGTCGAAGTAGCAGATGGCCATGACGATCCAGCGGTCGCCGACCTCGTGCTCGGCCCGGCAGTACACCTGCCCGCGGGCGTTGTCGGCATCGAGCAACTCCACGCGATGACCGCAGATCTGGTGCACCGACCGGTAGAACCACCGCAGGCTGGGCGCGATGTATCCACGCAGCGCCTCCCGGCCGCGGCCGTGCCGGCCGCAGTTGACATCCGGCACGAACAGCGATATCCAGGCGTCGAGGTCACGGCCGTCGACCGCGAGCGCGTACCGGATCGGCAGCTGCCCGAGCGCGAGCCGCGCCTCCACCTGCTCCAGCCGCGCGAGCAACCCCGCGTCGTGCGTCGTCACGACACCTCCAGGTCAGGCCGGCCTATTCGACACACCGCAACCACAACCAGATCAACACAGGCAACAATACGCTTAATGAGTTGCACTATAGGGCCAGACCGCCAACTCCGCGACGACTTCCGGACAGGACGACCCAGACCGCCTGAGCAGGCACGGACCGTGCGAGTCGCCAGCGGGCAGAGACCTCGCAGGCGCACCGCCGGGGCCGGATGTGACTCCGGACCCATGAACTCGCCCATCCTCCTTCACTAAAGATAAATCATTTAATTTCATACTTGACGACACGGAGGAGGATGTGATCAGCACTCGACACCAGCGCCCCACCACCCTGGTCGGTGTCCTCGACCTTGAGCGGCTCGACGTGGACATCTTCCGCGGGTGGAGCAGCCACGGAGAACTGCCGGTCCGCCTCTTCGGTGGTCAGGTCGCCGGCCAGGCACTCATCGCGGCAGGCCGCACCGTCGAACCGGCCCGCTCCGTCCACTCGCTCCATGCCTACTTTCTGCGGCCGGGTGACCCGGCCGTGCCGGTCATATACCTGGTCGATCGAATCCGTGACGGCGGCTCTTACAGCACCCGACGCGTGGTCGGTGTCCAGCTCGGAGAAACGATTTTCCAGCTGAGCGCCTCGTTCCACCTCCCGGCGCAGGGTCCGACGCACGCCGAGCCGATGCCGCTGGTGCCGCCGCCGGACCAGGTGCGCACGCTGGAGGACTGGTACGCCGACGCGGGCGCCGCATCAGCGCCCTGGATGCAGTGGTTCCGCGCCGGGCAGTTCAGGACGGAAGTACGCTGCGTGGACGAGCCACCGGCGCTGGCGGCGGAGCGCGGGCCGAGGCCCGCCCGTCAGCGGGTCTGGTTCCGGTCGGCCGAGCCGCTGCCCGACGATCCGCTCGTGCACGTCTGCGCGCTCACCTACGCGTCCGATCTCGATCTTATTAGCACAGCGTTGCTGCCGCACGGCAGAACCACCAGGGACGCCGGTATGGCCAGTCTTGACCACGCGGTCTGGTTCCACCGGCCGTTCCGGGCCGACGGGTGGCTGCTGCACGACAGGGAGAGCCCGGTGGCAGCCGGCGGTCATGCTCTGGTCCGGGCCCACGTCTACGACGCCGACGGATACCTGGTGGCCTCGATCGCACAGGAGGGTCTGGTGCGCACCCCGCGCCGCGAACCTGACCACCGCGTAACAGCTGAACAGCGCGTAACAGCTGAACAGCGCGGCCCGATGAGCAGCACGAGCCACTGAACGATGTGACATCTGCGACGGCGCGCCGAGCGCCGAGTACCCCTACAGACCAAGAGATTGCATCGCCTGAGCGCGTTCTGCAACGAGCAGCCGCACGGCTGTACCTCTCCCGATCCTCTCGTGCTCCCGTCGCTGGCCTCGCGGACGGCGCTGGTCTGTGCAGTGGCGACAATTTGATGACTATAATTCTGACCATGGAAACGCTGCCGCTCGCGGAGGTCAAGACCCGGCTGTCCGAACTGGTCACTCGGGTACAGCAGCAGCACGACCAGGTCACAGTGACCCGCAACGGACGTCCCGCCGCCGTGGTGGTCTCCGTGGACGAGTGGGAGAGCCTGCACGAAACCCTGGAAATCCTCGCAGACACCGACACGGTTGCGGCGATCCTCCAGGCACGCCAAGAGGTCGCCCGCGGCGAGGTCTACCCGACCGACGAGGTGCTCGACGCCTTCCACCAGAGGAAACGGCAGGCTGGGTGAACGACCCGTACGAGGTCCGCTGGTCCCGCTCCGCCCGGCGGGCGGTCGCCGAAGAGCTACCGGAGCCGGTGGCGGCGGCCGTCCTGAAACTGGTAACAGGACCGATGCGCGCAGAGCCAGGCCGGATGGGCAAACCACTGCACGCGCCGTTCGCCGGGCTGTGGTCCGCCCGCCGGGCGACCTACCGAGTGGTCTACAGCATCGACGAGGACAAGCGTCTCGTCACGGTCGAGATGGTGAGACACCGACAGGACTTCTACCGCACATAGCCGGCCGGATGGGTAGCCGGCCGGATGGGTATCCGGCCGGCCTGGTGCTCCGGGCTTTAACCGCCGATGGCGGTCAGGCTGACGGTTCGGAACCGACGATCGACACGAACGACACGCACTCGCCCGGCCCGCCGCCCAGGTTGTGGGTCATGCCGAGCTTCTTGCCCGCGGCGATCGTGGAGATCGTGCGCTCCGCCGGAGCCTCACCGCGCAGCTGCAGCCAGCACTCGAACATCATCCGAAGGCCGGACGCCCCGATCGGGTGCCCGAACGCCTTCAGACCGCCGTCCGGGTTGACCGGGAGGTCACCGTCACGATCGAAGGTCCCGGCGAGGACTTCCTTCCAGCCGAACCCACGGTCGGCGAAACCGAGGTCCTCCATCAGGACGAGCTCGGTGGGGGTGAAGCAGTCGTGCACCTCGGCGAGAGCGAGCTCTGCCCGCGGGTCGGTCACACCGGCCTGGGCGTAGGCGTCCTTCGCTGATGCGACGACCTCGGGAAAGGTCGTGTAGTCGTAGTCGGGGTCGGAGTTACCCGTGGCCGGTCCCGCGATGAACGACAGCGCCTTGATGTAGATCGGCTTGTCGGTGTAGCGGTGGGCGTCCTCGGCCCGGACCACGATCGCCGCCGCCGACCCGTCGCTGACACCGGAACAGTCGAAGATGCCCAGCGGCCCGGCGACCAGCGGCGCGTTGCAGATGACGTCCTTGGCCACCTCCTTGCGGAACTGCGCCCGCGGGTTCTGCGCGCCGTTGACGTGGTTCTTCCACGCGATGCGGGTCAGGACGTCCTTCATCTCGTCGGTGTCCACGCCGTACTTCTTGGCGTAGGCGGGCGCGAGCAGACTGAAGTTCGCCGGTGCGGTGGTCTCCGACCCGGTCCCGTCGCCCGGCGGCGTCGCCCCGGCCAGGCCGGAGAACCCGGAGTCCTTGAGCTTCTCCACCCCGATCGCCATGGCGATGTCGTAGGCACCGCTGGCCACCGCGTAGCAGGCGTTACGCAGCGCCTCCGAACCGGTGGCGCAGTAGTTCTCCAGCCGGGAGACCGGCTTGTAGGGCAGCCGCAGCGGACGCGACAGCGTCAACCCGGAGTTACCCGAACCCATCGTGCCGAGCCAGTAGGCGTCGACATCGTCCCGGGACAGCCCGGCCGAAGCGTACGCCGCCTGGGAGGACTCGATCAGCAGGTCGTCGACGGAGGATTCCCAGCGCTCCCCGAACGACGTGCAGCCCATGCCGACAATGGCAACCTTGTCCCTGATCCCGCGTGACGCCATCTCAGGCCTCCAGCCCTTCGGTGCTGCCCGCGGCCCGCACGGGGCGGGCCTTCCAGAAGTAGTTGTGGATGCCCCGCGCGGTGTTCACCTTGCGGAAGGTCATCTCGACCCGGTCGCCGATGGCGACGCTGTCCGGGTCGACATCGGTCAGCTCGCACTTGAAGCGGCCACCGCCGTCGATGTCGATGACCACGGCGACCAGCGGCGGGCTCGGGGTGAAGGCAAGTCGGTCGATCGTGAACGTCGCCACCGTGCCGTAGGTGTCCGCGAGACGTTCCGGCGCCATGTCGTCCACGGCGCCGCACGAACGGCAGACCCGCGCCGGCGGCAGGTGCCGGGTAGCACAGTTGTTGCAACGGGAGCCGGTGAAGCCGAACTTCCAGTCGGCGTTGCGGCCGGCCGGCGGAGCAGCGTAGGCGTCGGGATCGGGCCGCCGGGGCGGTTCGGTCGCGAGCCGGCCCCGCCAGTTGAGGAAGTCGGCATACCGCAGGGTGTCCCGCCCGCCGGCGATCTGGGCCGCCACCGAGACGGCGGCGCGGTGCTCGGGCAGGGCTTCGGTGGTACGCAGCGCCACCGCGGTCACGCCGTCCGCGAGGACGACGACCACGATCGTCTTACCCGCCCCGGCCCTGTCGAGGGTGTCGGCGAGCAGCAGGCCGGCATGGGCGGTCCCGGTGTTGCCGACGGTCTTCGCCAGGCCGTCGACGACGGCGTCGGGCCGTACGCCCGCGCGCCGGGTGAAGGAGGCCACCGACCGCGCGTGCAGACCGGCCACGATGAGATGGTCGATCTGGTCCGGCGTCAGGTCGATCTGCTTGAGCAGGTCGGCGAATGCCCGGTCGGCGAGCGGTACGTAGACCGACTCGCCGAAGCGCTCCTCCCAGACCCGCGAGTGGTCGTCGCCCGGCACGCGCCACCGGTCGAGGAACTCCTCGGTGGCCGAGGCGTTCGCGAGGATCTCCGCGAGCACGGGTGCCGCCGGCGTGCCCGGCCCGACCAGCAGTGCCGCCGCGCCGTCACCGCCGTCACGCTCGTCCGCGCCACCGGGCAGGCCGGTGCGGATGTCGGAGAGCACGACCAGCGTCGGCTCGGTCGCCGCGCTCGCGGCCAGCAGGGCCCCGACACCGGACCGCACCGAGCCGACCATGTCGACCGCGAGCACGGATTCGTCCAGCCCGAGTGCGGCGTGGATGGCCGTGGCGTTGGTCTTGTCCAGATAGGCCGGCGCCGTCGTGGCGAAATAGACCTGCCGAGGCCCGGACGCGGCCGCGTGACCCCGCAGGGTGATCCGCGCCGCTTCCACACCCAGGGATGTGGTGTCCTCATCGAAGGAGGCCACCGTGCGCGCACCGGAACCACCACGGCCGCCGAGCGCGGCGGCCACGGCCTTGCGCTGGAGCCGGTGGTAGGGCAGATAGGCACCGTAGGCAAGTAGACCCGACATCGTTCTCCCGACGCAGTGTGGCGGAGCTGACCGCTCTGTCGTGACGGACGTGGGCGGAGCCCGGCACTTCCGCGTGACGGCAGAGGACATGTAACAAGTTAGATGCTTGCACGATTTGTGGTGTCGGGCAACCAGTCACGGGGCCGGCCGGCAGTCTCGGGAGGCAACCCGAAGGTCCGATCATGACATCCAAAATAGTTATATGATATGACGCCAATACGGGACCACGGATGCACCGACCGGGACCCGCCAGCGATGTAGAGAGGAGCGCGGCGCATGACCGAGGCACTTGAGGGCAAGGTTGCGATCGTGACCGGCGCCGCCCGCGGGATCGGAGCCGCCATCGCGGCCGCCCTGGCGCAGGCGGGGGCGGCTGTAGCCGTGGCCGACCGCGACGGCGACGGCGCCGCGGTGACCGCGGACAAACTGGCCGGCCGCGCCCTTGGCGTCACCGTCGACGTGACCGACAACGCAAGCGTGCTCGCCGCTGTCGAGCGGGTGCGGGCGGAGCTCGGCGAGGTCGACATCCTCGTGAACAACGCCGGGGTCGACGTGATCGGCCCGTTCGTCGACAGCGACGAGGCAACCTGGCGGCGCCTGGTGGATGTCAACCTGCTCGGCACGATCCGCGCCAGCCGTGCGGTCCTTGACAGCATGCTGGCACGGGGGTCGGGCCGCATCATCAACATCGCCTCGGACGCGGGACGGGTCGGATCGTCCGGCGAGGTGGTCTACTCGGCCACCAAGGGTGGGGTCATCGCGTTCGCCAAGGCACTCGCCCGAGAGACCGCCGCCGCCGGGATCACCGTCAACGCCGTCTGCCCCGGTCCGACCGACACCGCACTGCTCGACCAGGTCGCGGACGTCAGCCAGCGCCTCTACGACTCGCTCGCGCGGGCCGTCCCGATGAAGCGGATCGGGCAGCCGACCGACATCGCCCCGGCCGTCGTCTTCCTCGCTTCCCCCGCGGCGGGCTACATCACCGGGCAGACACTGTCGGTAAGCGGTGGACTGACAATGGCCTGAGCCACGGGATGACATGCTCAACGACGTCGTGTCGTCCGATTCGACGTCACGCCATCTTGTTACTCAGAGTACATCTTGCCGAATTAGATTACTAATTGTACCCTCGTTCAGAATATTGCCTGTAGCCGGGAGCTGCCGTGAACTTCGCCTTCAGCGAGGAGCAGGAAGAGCTACGCCGCGCCGTGCGCGACTTCCTGGAGGATCTTTCTCCGGAATCCGAAGTTCGGCGTCTCATGGAGACCACCGAGGGTTATGATGCGAACGTCTGGGCGAAACTGGCCGGCGAACTCGGCCTGACGGGTCTCGCGATCCCCGAAGAGCACGGTGGTGCCGGCTACGGGTTCGTCGAGGTGGGCATCGTCCTGGAGGAAGCTGGCCGCGCGCTGCTGTGCGCGCCCTACTTCTCCACGGTCGTCCTCGCGACGACGGCGCTTGTCGCCAGCGGCGACGACGCGGCTCAGAAGGACTATCTGCCCGGCATCGCTGGCGGCGACACCCGAGCGACGCTCGCGTTCACCGAGGAGTCCGGCCGATGGGATACCGACGGGATCACGCTCCCCGCGACCCGGCACGGCAACGAGTGGCGGCTGAACGGATCCAAGAGCTACGTGCTTGACGGTCACACCGCCGACCTCGTCGTGGTCGCGGCTCGGACCGCAGCCGGAGTCAGCCTCTTCGCCATCCCCGGCGACGCGCCCGGCCTCACCCGCACCGCGCTGCCGACCATGGACCTCACCCGCAAGCAGGCCCGGCTCGACTTCGACGACGCCCCCGCCCGGCTGATCGGTGTCGACGGCGAGGGCGAGGGCGTTCTCCTGCGGGTTCTCGACACCGCGGCCATCGGCCTGGCCGCCGAGCAGGTCGGCGGTGCCCAGAAGGTGCTGGAGATGGCCGTCGAGTACGCCAAGATCCGGGTACAGTTCGGCCGGCCCATCGGTTCGTTCCAAGCGATCAAGCACAAGTGCGCGGACATGCTGCTGGACGTGGAGTCGGCCAAGTCCGCTGCGTACTACGGCCTGTGGGCAGCCGCTGAGGGCAACGACGAACTACCGGTCGTGGCCAGCGTGGCCAAGTCCTACTGCTCGGACGCGTTCTTCCACTGCGCCGCCGAGAACATCCAGGTGCACGGTGGGATCGGCTTCACCTGGGAACATCCCGCCCATCTCTACTTCAAGCGGGCCAAGACCTCGCAGCTCCTGCTCGGTGACCCCGCCTACCACCGCGAACAGCTCGCCCAGCGGATAGGCATCTAGCCCTGT
>NZ_CAUVXL010000023.1:26926-28044 GCF_963555915.1 Protofrankia sp. Cas4 | reverse complement strand
CATGAGCACCCGCTCGAGGTCGAGCCCGGAGAGCATGACCTTCCAACCGCCGTGCAGGGGACCCACCAGGTTCTCCCGGGGCACGACCACGTCGTGCAGGAACACCTCGTTGGTGCCGAGGATGTGCCGGGCCAACGTCGGCGTCCGACGGATCTCCACGCCTGCGGTCGCGGGATCGACCAGCACCAGGGACAGCCCCTCGTGCTTGGGCGCGGACGGGTCGGTGCGCACGTACATCGCGATGGTCGTACCGGGCAGGCCCGCCCCGGTGCACCATGCCTTCTGCCCGTTGAGGACGAAGTGGTCGCCGTGGTCGACCGCGGTGGTGCGCAGTGCCGCGACGTCGGAGCCGGCGTCCGGCTCGCTCATGGCGATGGCGAAACGCTCGGTGCCATCCAGCATGCCGGGCAGGTAGCGGTCGCGCTGGGCCTGGGTGCCCCACTTCAGCAGGGTGAGCCCGGGGATGAAGGTGCCCGAGTAGCACATCGCGATGTCGAGGCTGGCACGCCCGAGTTCCTCGGCGAGCAGCACGAGTTCGAGCGCGGTACCGCCGCCCCCACCGCTGTCCTCCGGTAGTGGGAGGCCGAACCACCCGAGGTCGGCCATGCCGCGGAAGAGCTCCTTGGGCAGGACGCCCTGCTCATCCCATTCCTTGGCCAGCCGCGGTGGGCAGGTACGCGAGACGAAGTCCCGCGCGGTCTGCGCCAGCATGCGCTGCTCGTCCGTGAGGTCAAAGTCCACGACAGCACCTCTCCCATCAGCTAAATCAGCTAACCATAGCGCGTCGGGATCCGCATGGACATCCCACCGCCTGACGCTCAAGTTGCGATAGCCTCAGCTATCAGCTAACTTTTTGTACGGTTTTGCACGTTGATCCGGCCGGAGGCGCCCACTTGGGCGCGAGTGGGCGAGGTAGCCAATGGACGTTGCCGTCACCGCACAGGACAGGCAGTTCCAGGAGGAGGCGCGGTCATGGATCGCCGATCATCTTACCGGTGACTTCCGGACCATCCTGGGCGTCGGCGGCCCGGCCGACGACACCGCCTGGGAACTCCGCCGGGAGTGGGAAAAACTCCTCGCGAAGGACAAATGGCTGAACATCAGTTGGCCGGTCGAGT
>NZ_CAUVXL010000023.1:4653-26742 GCF_963555915.1 Protofrankia sp. Cas4 | reverse complement strand
ACGGCGGCCGCGGCGGAACGCTCGCCCAGGAGATCATCTTTCAGGTCGAGCACGCCCGGGCGCAGGCACCGTACTGGGTGGGGGTCCACGGTCGTGACCTGTTCGGCCCGACCCTGCTCGCGTTCGGTACCCCCGAGCAGAAGGCCCGCTTCCTCCCGAAGATCACCGCGGTCGAGGAGTTCTGGGGGCAGGGCTTCAGCGAGCCCGAAGCCGGCAGCGACCTGGCCGGCCTGCGTACCCGGGCCGAACTCGACGGCGACGAATGGGTGATCAACGGCCAGAAAATATGGATGACCTTCGGTAACTACGCCGACTGGCTGTACGTCCTGTGCCGCACCGACCCGGACGCCCCGAAACACCGGGGGATCTCTATGATCCTGGTGCCCCGCCACCAGCCGGGCGTCGAGGTACGGCCGATCCGGAACATGGCCGGTGGGGCCGAGTTCGCGGAGGTCTTCTTCACCGAAGCCCGTACCAGCAAGGACCTTGTTGTGGGTGAGATCAACGGTGGCTGGCGCGTGGTCATGGGGACCCTGGGCAACGAGCGCGGCGGCACCACCGTGCTGCCCTTCCAGGCCGGGTTCGAGCGCGAGATGCGGGCGCTGATCGACCTCGTGCGATCCCGGCCGAGCGACCCGGTGCTGCGGGACCGCATCGCGTCGGCCTACGTCGGGCTCCGGGTCATGCAGGCGATGAACATCCGCACCATCTCCCGGGCCGTCGCGAACGCCCACCCCGGACCCGAGTCGTCGATCTCCAAGCTGTTCTGGTCCACCTGGCACCGCGACTTCGGCGAACTACTGATGGACGCGACGGGCGCCGGTTCGATGCTCGTCGAGGACGACTACCGGCTCAGCCTGTTCCAGGCGAGCTTCCTGAACTCCCGGGCAGAGACGATCTACGGCGGCGCCGTCGAGATCCAGCGCAACGTCCTGGGCGAGCAGGTCCTGGGCCTGCCCAAAGAACCACGCTGACACGTCGTCCCCAGCCGCGATCCCCCACCGGCCCACCACAGCGTCGACCTGATGATGTGAATCCGGTGCTGTTGTAACAGCACCGGATTCACATCGTTCCCACCATCAGTCCGTTCCCATCATCAGCCCCGGGGCCCCGGACGGCGGCCAACCGGCGAGTCCGGGGAAGCGCTAACCGAGAACGTCGTCGGCTGCCAGCCGGCCACCGGGTACGGGAGCACCGGTCAGTGCACCGGCGTCGAAATCGTCGGCGAGCGGGGCGAAGTGCGGCGGTCGACGCTCGATGAAGCTGCGCATGCCCTCCACGAAGTCGGCTGACCCGTTGGTCACCGCCATCACCTGCAACGAGCCGCGCAGCGCCTCGTCCAGGCCGACCTCGAGGTCGCCGTAGACCTGGTGCCGGATGGCCGCCAGGGCGGTCGGTGCACAGTTACGGGCCAGGTCGCCCGCGTATGCCTGGGCCTGCGCGAGTACGTCGTCGCGCTCGACCACCCGGCTGACCAGCCCCAATCGGAGGGCTTCGTCCGCGTCGAAGGTCCGGGCCGACAGCAGGAGGTCAAGGGCGTTCTCCAGCCCGACATACCGCGGCAGGACCCAGCTCAGGCCGTACTCGGCCGCGAGCCCACGACGGGCGAACGCGGTGGAGAACTTCGCACCCCTGGCGGCGAAGCGGACGTCGCACATGAGCGCCTGGACGAGCCCGATGCCGGCGCACCCACCGTTGATGGCGGCGATCAGTGGCTTGCGCAGGGTCCGCGGCCGGTACTGCGGCGGTCGTCCCGACAGGTCGAGCCCCTTGCCGGCCTTCTCGTTGAGGCGGCTCGCGTCCATCCCGGGGCAGAAGGTCGTGCCCGCGCCGGTCAGGACGACCGCGCGGACATCGGCGTCCCGGTCCACCCGGTCCAGCGTCCCGAAATAGGCCGCTTCCAGGTCTGGTGACCAGCCGTTCTTCCGGTCTGGACGATTGAACGTCACAGTTGCGACACCATCGCCGTCGGTCGTGCACAGGACCAGATCGTCCGACACCACAGTTCCCTTCGAAGTGGACATCAGCGACCGCAAGCCGGGCACCCGCCGATGCGAAGCAGCCGGCGAGCGCCGGCCGGGCACGCGCGCGAGTTCAGTCCTTCGCCGCGACCCCGGGCAGGGTCGGGGGCAGACCCGGGTCGTGGTCGGCGAACAGTCGCGGGCCCTCGGTCACGAGTTCCTCGGTCGTCCAGGCCCGTTCGCCCGCGTCAATGGTGGCTGCGACCTCCCAACCGCGGAAGACCGAGACGACCGAGCCGTAGACGTGGAAGATCTGGCCGGTGATGTCGGCCGCGGCCGGGCTGGCCAGCCATCCGACCAGCGGGCTGACGTGCTCGGGTGCCCGGTTGTCGAACGCGCCCTCCTCCACCTGCCCGTAGCCGGCGAAGGTCTGGGTCGTCATGCGGGTACGCGCCCGGGGCGCGATCGCGTTGGAGGTCACCCCGATCCGGGCCAGCTCGCGGGCCATCACGACAGTGAGCGCGCTGATCCCGGCCTTCGCGGCCGCGTAGTTGGCCTGGCCGAAGTTGCCGACCAGACCGGACTCACTGGTGGTGTTGATGAGCCGGCCGTAGACCTCCTCACCCGCCTTCGCGCGGGCCCGCCAGTAACGGGCCGCGAACCGGGCCGGCGCGAAATGGCCCTTGAGATGCACCTCGATGACGGAGTCCCAGTCGTCCTCGTCGAGGTTGAAGAACATCTTGTCGCGGACGAAACCGGCATTGTTGACCAGGACGTCCAGCCCGCCGAACGTGTCGACAGCCTGCTGAACAAGCCCGTCGGCGCCCTTCCAGTCCGCGACGCTGTCGAAGTTCGCGACCGCCTCGCCGCCGGCTGCGACGATCTCATCCACGACCTGCTGTGCGGGCCGCCCCTCGTCCTTGCCGGCACCGTCCCAGGCCACGCCCGGGTCGTTGACCACGATTCGGGCCCCCTGGCTCGCGAGCAGCAGCGCGTGCGCCCGGCCGAGACCGCGGCCCGCGCCGGTCACAATGGCCGTCCTGCCGTCCAGCATGCTCATTTCTCTCCCTGATCGGTTACCCTGCGGTCACTGTCGACGGTTGGGCGATGACCACTGCGGTGCCGACCACTGCGGTGCTGACCACTGCGGTGCCGAGCACTGCGGTGCTGACCACTGCGGTGCCGAGCACTGCGGTGCCGAGCGCTCAGCTGCGGACGGCGTCGAAGACCTCCGGCCACATGGCCGGGTCGCTCTCGTAGGTCGCATAGAAGGTGATCCGCGTGGCGACGTCGCCGTACCGCTCCCGCAGGCCCTTACCGACCTCCGCGGGTGAACCGACGACGGAGAACGTCCGAAGGATCTCGTCGTCGATCAGGTCGCCCATCTCCGACCAGCGATTCTGCTTGCTCATGCGGGTCAGCTCGGTCTGCAGGTCGCCCCAGCCGTGCAGCTCCAGGACCCCGCGGTAGGCCGGCGTGGAGGCGTAGAAGGCGATCTGCTTCTTCGTGCCGGCGATGGCGGTGGCAAGCTCGGCCTCGTTGCGGCCCACCGTCGCGAACGCCGGGCCGGCCAGGACGAAGTCCGACAGCGTCCGGCCGATCTTCGCCCGGCCCCGCTCCAGGGCCGGAATGGTGACCTCACGCAGGTAGCGCGGCGTCGAGAACGCATGGAAGAACATGCCGTCAGCAACTTCGGCGGCCACCTCGGTCATCAGCTCGCCGACGGCCGCGAGGTACACCGGCGGCGGGCCCCACTCGTGCGCCTCGGGAGAGAAGAACGGCGTCATGAGGGTGTGGGTGTAGAATTCGCCCTCGAACGACAGCGGTGTTGCGTTCTGCCACGTGTCCCAGATGGCACGCATGGCGAGCACGAACTCACGCATCCGGGCTGCCGGCCGCGACCACGGCATCGAGAAGCGCCGCTCGATATGCGGCTTGACCTGGGAACCCAGCCCGAGGACGAACCGCCCCCGGGAGTAGCGGGCAAGATCAAAACCTACGTTCGCCAGCGTCATCGGCGTCCGGGCGAAGGCGATCGCGATGGAGGTCCCGACCGTCAGATCCCGGGTGGCGTCAGCAGCCCGCAACGACAGCAGGAACGGATCGTGTCGTGTCTCGCCCACCCACAGGCCGTCGTACTCCGCGGCCTCGGCTTCCCGCGCGTTGCGATGGACGGCGTCGATGTCCTTTGGAAGCGTCGTATCGATCTTCACAGAGCCTCCCCGGCTGGCCGACAGGCGGCGCGCCGCACCCGGACGCACCCAAGGACATGAAGATGCCTCATCTGTATTGTCTACCTTATTCATAGGCGAGGCGACCAGACCTTCACGACCTGCCCGCCGTCCGGACGAAGGGGACCAGCATGCAGGTAGGCCTCTACTTCGACCTCCGCAACCCACCGGACCGCCGCCAGGACCCCACCCGCCTGTACGGGTTCACCCTGGAGATGTGCCAGGAGGCGGAACGACTGGGCGCGGACTCGGTCTGGGTAACCGAACACCACCTGTTCGATGACGGCTACCTCCCGCAACCGCTCACCTTCGCGGCAGCCATCGCGGCCTGCACACGCCGGGTACGCATCGGGACCGGCATCATGATCGCACCGCTGCACGCGGCGGTCGAGATCGCCGAGCAGGCGGCGGTGGTGGACATCATCAGCGGCGGCCGCCTCGACCTCGGCCTGGGCGCCGGCTACCGGATACCCGAGTTCGAGCTGTTCGGCGCCGACCCGGCGAAGCGGTACAGCGCCACCGACGGGCGGGTCCGCGAGCTGCGGCGGATCTGGGCCGACGGTCGGGTGACCCCGCGTCCCGTCCAGGACCGGCTGCCCATCTGGCTCGGGTACCTGGGACCCAAGGGCGCCCGGCGGGCCGGTCTGCTCGGTGAGAACCTGCTGTCGGCCTTCGGCGGGATCGCCGAGCCGTACCGGGAAGGGCTCGCGGAGGCCGGGCACGCCCCCGAGATCGCCCGGATGGGCGGCGGCATCCAGGGCTGGGTCAGCGACGACCCGGAACGCGACTGGCCGGTCGTGAGCAGGCATCTCGGCTACCAGCTCGACTCCTACCGCCGGCACATGGTGGAGGGAACCGACACCCCGACGCCACGGCCGGTCGATCCCGACCGCATCCGGGCTCGCGAAGCATCCAAGAGCCCGCTCGACTACTTCCACTACGGCACGCCCGAGGATGTCGCAAGCAGCATCCGGGCCTTCGTCGGCGACGCGCCGGTTGACACCGTGTACCTGTGGGCCTCCCTCGGCGGGATGCCCGAGGAGCTCGTAGCCCAGCACGTCAACGTCGTGTGCACCCGTCTCGCGCCGCTGCTGCGCGCGGTGGATGCACCTACGCCGCCACCGGCCGGGTAGGCGGCCGGGTAGGCGGGGCCACCTGAGGACGGATCCCCCACGGGAACGCTGGATTTTCGGGGAAACCCTTTCTTCCACCGGCGCGACAATCGGTGCCGACCTCAACCGAGCACGTCAAGGACGCTGGCCTCATCGAAATGCTCCAGGACGACCTGGTTGGTCTCCACCAGATGGCGTCGCCAGAAAACCTCCGCCCCGGTGGCGTCACCGGCCGCAATGAGATCGACCAGCCGCCGATGCGCACGCAGGGCGAGATCGTCCTCATGGAACTCCGCCCCGCTACCGGACGGCAGCGTAGCCCGATGCGCCATCGTCACGCCGGTGACCAGATGATGCAACATTCTCGTCAGCACCGCCAGGGTATGGTTACCGGCCAACTCC
Source organism: Protofrankia sp. Cas4 (assembly GCF_963555915.1). NCBI lineage: Bacteria > Bacillati > Actinomycetota > Actinomycetes > Frankiales > Frankiaceae > Protofrankia > Protofrankia sp. Cas4. The sequence continues at coordinate 21,036 of NZ_CAUVXL010000023.1, read as the reverse complement.
ACCATTGTCTCGTGGAAGTCGGTGTGCGCCGGAATCAGACTCTCCGGACCGGCCAGGCGCTGCTCGTCGGAATCGAGATGCGCCGTAAGCGCCTCGATATCCCGCCGGCGCCGCCGCGCCGCCAGCAGCCGGGCCGCCGGTGGTTCAATCACCGAACGGGCTTCCAGCACGTCGGCAACAGTCACATTGTCGTGTTGGAGGACCAGCCCCACAAAATGCGCCGCCACATCACCATTTGGAACATGCACCCGCGCCCCGCCGTGCGCACCGCGGCGCACGCCGATCAGACCCTCGGACTCCAACACCCGGAACGCCTCGCGCAGCGTCGGCCGCGAAACATCGAACCGCGCCATCAGGGACGCCTCGTTGGGGAGGCCGTCACCTTCTCGAAGATCACCGCGAATAATCTGCCGACGCAGGGCGGCCGCCACCAGCTCAGCGGTCTTGGGCACCCGGACGTGACCAGTCGCGTCGATGTCGGCGGGTCGTCTGTTCATCAACCCATCGTATAGTTCATTCAGCCATCACCGAAGCATCTTGGGCATAGCCGTCACGCCGGCGCCGTGGGGTAGCAGCCGGTGTGACCCGTGGGCCGTCCCGGGCCCCACGGCAGCCCGTACCACCGCCGCCCGGCGCGGGCCCCGGGTAGACAAACATGGCGAAGTGCGGTGCACACACCATAGTCTCCTCATCCGCACCCACTGCCCTGCTCCAGCTGCCCTCCTACCTCCGCCGCCGCGGGCAGCACCGACCCGCCAGTTCTTCCTCAGGAGTATGAAATGACCCATATCGATACAGCCATCCTTCTGATTCGCCTCTGCGTGGGTCTCACCCTGATCGCCCACGGATGGAACCATCTGTTCGGCGGTGGCCGGATAGCGGGCGCAGCCGGCTGGTATGGGTCCATGGGCCTGCGCCCGCCGCTCGTGCAGGCCTGGATGTCGGTGCTGTTCGAGTTCGCGGCGGGCATCGGCCTCGCCGCCGGCTTCCTCACGCCGCTGGCCGCGTCAGCCGCCGTCGGCCTCATGGCGGTCGCGGGAGTGGTCGCACACCGGCGGAACGGCTTCTTCGTGTTCCGCGAGGGCTACGAGTACGTCCTGATGATCGCCGTGATCGCGATCGGGATCGCCACCGCAGGCCCGGGCAAAGCCTCGCTCGACCACGCGATCGGCCTGGGCGGAGCCGGCTGGACCGGCTTCGCGATCTCCACCGGTGTCGGTCTCGCGGGGGCCGCCGCGCTCCTGGTGACCAGCTGGCGGCCACAGCCCGTCAAACAATAAGAGCAGGCTATTGTTACCCCGCGCGCCGGAGCGCCCGGACGTCACGGCGCGTGGATTTCTTCATGTTGTCGACGAAAAATTTCCCAGGTGGCGATACGTACGGATGAGAAGAACGCGGTTGCCCGGCGCCCGGAGGAACCGCGCGCCGGAGCTCCTCCTCAGCGCGCTGTTCGGATGGATCCTGCTGTGGGCACTGACAAATCCGCCGGGAACCGCTCCGGATGAGCCGAGCCATTACACGAAGGTCGTGGCGGCGGGACACGGAGACATAGTCGGTGCCACCGTCCCGTTCGCGGAAATACAGGCGCTGCGAGCATTCAACGAGGATTCGCTCCGCCAGGTCCGTAACGCCTACCGAAGCTTCCTGCTGCCAACCGACCTCCGCGTCACGACGAATCCTCCGTGTACCGCGTTGCACCTGGATGCGTCGGCGACCTGCCTGCGCCGGCCGGCGGTCGTTCCAAACGGTCGGGTCAACAGCATTGTCGGAGCGTATCCACCCTGGCTGTACATACCCGCGGGAGTACTCACCCGGGCCGCCTGGTCGGTTCAGTCCGGCTACGTCCTGGCGCGCCTGGGGTCCGCCTTCATCTCGGCGGGGTTGCTCGGCGCCGGCCTGTGGCTTCTGCTGGGCGGGCAACCGCCGGACCGGATACGCAGTCAACGGCCCCTGCTGCTGGCCGGCTTCGCGGTCGCGGTCACCCCGATGGTGCTCTTCCTCAGTTCGCAGGCGGGTACCAGCGGCGCAGAGGTCACCGGGGCGATCGCGTCCATCGCGGCGGTGCTGCGCCTGTCCCGTGCCCAACAGCCCACGGCCCGAACCTGGTTGGTCGCCGGCGCCGTCCTGGCCACCACCGCGCTGAGCCGTCCGCTTGCTCCGCTGTGGGTGGCTTTCGCGATCACGATCGGGATCGGCCGTCTCGGCGGACCCGCGGTGCTGATGCGAGTACGCGGGGCTGGCCGACCCGCGGCCGCGGCGGTGACGGTCGTCGGGGCGGGGATCGCCGCAACGGTGCTCTGGACGCAGGCTCTGTCGCTGCGGACCCCGGTTCTGTGGGGCCGTCTCGGCCACGGTCTCGCGGTCGCGATCGGCCTCGCCCCACAGTCCGCGCGCCAGGCCGTCGGGGTTTTCGGCTGGCAGTCGATCCCCATCCCGGGCGCCGTGTACTGGCTGTGGGGGCTACTGGCAGCAGGGCTCTTCCTCGCCGCGTTCGCGCTCGGCGGTCGGCGCGATCGCGCGCTGCTTGCGGGCAGCCTCACGGTGGTCGTGGCCGGCTACGAACTGCTCGCCGCGGCCGTGTTCATCCAGAACGGCTTCGGCATGCAGGGCCGCTACATTCTACCCGCGCTGGTGATGCTGCCCCTGCTGTCGGTGGAGGTGCTCGCCGACCGCATGCCCGCGCGCCTGAGCGGGCATGCGGCCACGGTGGCTACCGGCGTCATCGCCATGACCGCGGTCAGCCAGTTTGTCGCCTGGGTCGCCAACAGCCGTCGGTACGCGGTCGGCGTGGACGGACCGCTGTGGTTCGTATCGGGCTCGGCGTGGTCGCCATCGGGCGGCTGGCTTGTATGGCTGGTCCTGGCCTGCCTGCCGGTCATGATGGCCTTTGCCGCGGCCCGGTCATCCGCCGCTGTGCGGCCCGACCGACCGCACAGTCCGGGTGCCCACCGCCACGCCGCGACCGACGATGCCGACGATGCCGAGAACCGAACGACGCAGCCGACGCCACCGGGCAATCCAGGTGGCATGCTGCACTTGGACAACTCGGCGTAGAAAAGATCGCGGAGGGGGCGCCGTGGCTGTTGCGCCAGAGGCCAGCCGCATCGTGGCCAGCCGGTACCGGCTCATCGAACGGCTCGGCACCGGCGGAATGGGCACGGTCTGGCGCGCCTTTGACGAGGTGCTGCTGACCGAGGCGGCCCTCAAGGAGGTCGATCTCGGCGGCGATCTTGATCCGTTCGAGCGGGCCGACCGGGTTGAAAGGGCCTTGCGAGAGGCCCGGCATGCCGCGCGGCTGCGGGGCCATCCACACGTGGTGACCATCCTCGACGTGGTTGTCGAGGATGGTCTGCCGTGGATCGTCATGGAGCTGGTGCCGTCGCAGTCGCTGTTCCAGCTGGTTCGCGATCACGGCCCGCTCCCCGTCGCCGAGGTGGCCCGCATCGGCATCGGGATCGGCGACGCCCTGTCCGCCGCGCATGCGTTCGGGATTCTGCACCGCGATGTGAAGCCCTCGAACGTGCTGATCGGAACGGGCGGCCGGGTGGTCCTGACCGACTTCGGCATCGCGACCCGTGACAGCGACTCCGCGCTCACCGTCACCGGAGTGCTCGGAACACCGTCGTACATGTCGCCGGAGCGGTTGAACGGCGATCTGGCGACACCCGAGGCGGACCTGTTCGGCCTCGGCGCGACCCTCTACTTCGCCGTGGAGGGGAAGCCGCCGTTCTATCGGGAGACCTTTGCCGCGATGGTGGCGGCGATCCTGTTCCAGCCCCCGTCGCCGACCGACCGGGCGGGCCCGCTGGCCGACGTCCTCGCCGGTCTGCTGGACAAGGATCCGCGTACCCGGCTGACGTCCCGCCAGACCCGCGGACTCCTGATCGACATCGCGACGGCACGGCCACCGGTCGGCGCGCCGCCCCCAGCCGGTGACCCGGCGCGTCCGAGTGGACACCCACGGATCATCAGCCGGGACAACATCGGCCCGCACTACGCCTTCGACAGGGCACCCGAGAACGCGGCACCAGGGAACGCGGCACCAGGGAACGCGGCACCCGGGAACGCGGCACCCGGGCTCCCGGCGACCGCCCGAGATTTCCGGGCCATCCCCGCTGATCCGGCCGACCGGCCCGTCGACCGGCCGGCCGATGAACGCGATGTACTCGCGCCGCCGTCCAACCTGACCGCCACGCAGGAAGACGGCGCGGTGGTCCTGCGATGGAGCCCGCCGGAATCGTCCGGCCCGGTGTCCTTCCGCGTCCTGCGGGTGGTGGCGGACCCGGCCGCTCCGGGCGGGCGGTTCGAACGCAGCCTCGGCACGACCGGCTCGACCGAGCTGTCCGACGCGGGCGTCCCGCACGGCGTGACACTCTGGCACGAGGTGATGTCGGCGGCCGCGGGCCGACGCTCTGCGCCGGCCCGCACCCCGCCACTGATGATTGCTCCGGAGGTCACCGAGCTGCGTGCCCGGATGGACGGCGACGGCGTCGCCCTGTCCTGGACCCTCACAGCGGGATACGACGATGTGCTGGTCGAACGGGCCTTTGACGAGTCGTCGTCGTTTCACGGCGCCACCCGTCGGGTTCGCGCCGCCGGTGGCGGCCATGTCGACCGTGACGTGCAGACCGGGGCCACCTACCGCTATCGGGTCCGGGTGTCCTACCCGGACCCGCTCGGGGCGCTGGCCCACACCGCGGGCGTGGATGTGGTCCTGAAAGTGATCGCCAGACCGCGTCCGGTGTTGGACCTTGAAGCGGACAGTGACGGCGCGATGACAACCCTGCGGTGGACGACTGTCCCCGGCGCCCTGGTGCGGATCTACGCCACCGAGGCGTCCGCGGACTTATCCGAGCACCCGCTGAACCAGCCGCCCGACGGTGACCTCTGCGCGACTGATCCGTTCCTCGCGACGGGCCCGTTCGGCCCGGTCGACCAGGAGCTGCCCGCGGACTCGTTGGACGGGCGTGAACACCTGGTCGGCTCGAGCCGGCGCGGACGTCTCACCGTGACCGCCGCCGGCAGGCCGGTCGTGTACACCCCGGTCAGCATCGCCGGGAACCGGGCGGTGCTTGGCCGTTCGACCCACCACCTACCCGTCGAAGGCATCCATGGGTTGCAGGCCGTCGACCGTGGCAACAAGATCGTCCTGACGTTCCAGATGCCACCTGGGATCACCGAAGCCCGCGTGCTGTGGCGCCATGACACGATGCCGACCGGGCCGGACGATCCAGCCGCCCAGAGCGCAAAGGTCACCAACGCAAGTCTGGAGATCAGAGGTGGCTGGCACCTGGGCGCACCTGAGCCCGGGCTCACCTACCACTTCGCCGTGTATCCGCTGATTCGGTCGGCGGGCGGGGTCAGGGCGCTACCCACCGGCGCCCATGTGGTGGCCCGCGCCGGCTCCCGTTGACGACCCGGACGCGGTCGGCCGCGGTCGGCCGCCGCCGCCGCCGAACGGAGCACCCCGATCAGCTCGACAGAAAAGCTATCTGGCAGGCGACAAATGGATACCTTCCCGCCATCAAAAATTTTAAAATGCCAATTAATGCGTTGCATTAGATAGCCAATTACCGATCGTCATGTGATCGACCACGAACGCTGTGAATCCGCATCGCGACCCACCTTCCCCGCGTTCCTCGTCCCCCGGGTACACCGGGACAAGAACGGGACACATGCCAGACCATTTCGGGGCCACTTGAAACCTCCCGGACACAGGCGCACCGGACTGTGATCACGCAGGCTTCAACCGATCGGCGTGCTCGGATCCACCCATTTTCGATACTGGCTCACTGGCACCAATTCTCCCCGCGATGAGTTCTGTGGCCCGATCGTGATCCCCGCAGGCGCGTAGCGGGCACCCGCCGGCCACCCATCGGCAGCCAAACCGAGCTCGCCAGATGTGCATCCGTTGTTGATGCCACCACGGACGCCCGATCTGTCTCATACAGAAGACAGAACCGCGCAAACAGGCGAGCAGCATCATTGGTGAAACAGAGTGACACCCAACAATTCATCATGGGAACACCTTTTAACGCCGATGATCAGGTGGCGACCATACCGGGACCTCAGCCTGCAGGCACCCGAACCTGTTGGGTGTACCCCCGCCCAACCCGGACTAATCCCCCGGGTAGAGTCGTCTCGCCCACGGGGGGAGACCAGTGGGTTACGGTTTTCGCCCTACGCCGTGGCACGGCCGGGGCACGAAGGCCACACACGAACGCTCGCCCCAACGAGGCGCCAAGGCACGGCGTCGGACGAGAGGACCGGATGCTCCAGAACTGGCCAATCCGCTCCAAGTTGGTCGCCATTCTCATCCTTCCGCTGGTGGCGCTGACGATTTTCAGCGCCATCCAGGTACGCACGAACCTCGCGAGTGTCAGCGCAAGCGATCGGATCCGGACCCTCGCGGGTTTCTCGGTCAAGGTCAACGACCTTATCGATACGGTCCAGCAAGAACGCTTCGCCACCACCGCCTACGTCGGCTCCGGCTACCGGAACCGTGCGGATGACGCGGTCGCGACGCGTACGAAGGTCGACCCGGCGATCGAGACCTACCGTGCTGCTCTCGCCGCTCTTCCGGCCGGCGCCACCGAGGACCTGCGAGTAGCTCTGGACACCATCGCGGGCCAGATCGCCGGTCTTGGCCCGCAGCGCAAGCTGATCGACACCCGGGAGGCGCAGACCGAGAAGAACTCCGACTTCTACACCGCCTTGATCGGAGACCTGCTCGATCTCGATGCCCACGTCGCCACTGGTAGTAAGAGCGCGGACCTGGTGAGCACGGCGGCAACGCTGGTGAGCATCTCCCGCGCGAAAGAGGCCGTGGAGCTGCAGCGAGGCTCCGTAGCCCAGATCCTCTTTCTCCACCAGTCGAACGTCGGCTTGATCAAGCTGATCCAATCCAACGGAGGTGCCGAGGAGGCGTGGCTCAAGGAGTTCCGCGACACCGCGACCCAGTCCGAACAGGACTTCTTCAACCAGGCCGTTGGCCCGACGGCGAACCAGATGGTCCAGATACGTGACGAGACTGTCTTCGCTTCCCAGCTGGGCCGTCCCCCGACAGTGGATCCCCTGCAGTGGCTCCCTGTAACCGGCACAAAGATCGAGAAGCTACGTCAAGTCGAACGTTTGATCGCCGACAATCTCGCGGCCAAGAGCAACGCGATCGCCTCGAGTGCGACCCGTGACGCCTGGCTCGGAGGTGTCGGCGTCGCGCTGGTCCTGGCCGTGTCGATCGGTATTTCGCTGCTCGTGGCGAGTCCGATGATCCGCCAGCTCCGGCGCCTGCGGGGGGCGGCCCTCGAGGTCGCGCACAAGAGTCTTCCAGAGGTTGTGGAACGGCTCCACCAGGGGGAACAGGTGGACATCGACAACGAGGTGTTCCCCATCGTGGTCCAAACAAAAGACGAGATCGGCCAGGTGGCGGATGCCTTCACCACCGTCCATCAGGTTGCTGTGCGCACCGCTGTCGAACAAGCCGCGATGCGGAAGAGTATCGGTGACACCTTCCTCAACCTGGCCCGTCGCAGCCAGGCGCTCATCCACCGCCAGCTCAAGGTCATCGACGGCCTGGAACGCAAGGAAACCGACCCCGACGAGCTGGCTGAGCTGTTCCGGCTCGACCACCTCGCGACGCGCATGCGGCGTCACGCTGAAGACCTCATCGTGCTGTCCGGATCGAAACCAGCCCGTGGCTGGCGCCGGCCGGTCCCGCTCAAGGACGTCGTCCGTGGTGCGGTCGCTGAGGTGGAGGACTACACCCGCGTCAAGGTGCTGCCGATCTCCGGTTCCGCCGTCGGTGGCCACGCGGTCGGTGACGTGATCCACATGCTCGCCGAGCTGATCGAGAACGCCACCTCCTTCTCGCCACCGCACACGCCCGTCCACGTCTCCGGACACGAGGTCTCCAACGGCTGTGTGGTCGAGGTCGAAGACCGCGGTCTCGGTATGACCGACGAGGAATACAGCGCGGTCAACGAACGGCTGAGCAACCCACCCCCCTTCGATCTGCAAACCAGTGAGCGACTCGGCCTGTTCGTCGTCGGCCGCCTGGCCCAGCGGCACAGCATCCAGGTCCAGCTGCGGCCGTCACCGTACGGCGGGACCCTCGCCATCGTTCTACTACCCACAGCGCTGTTGCGCGCCGCTGACGGAACCACCATCGAGTCGAACCCGGCGACGTACGAAGAGGGCGCTGGGCCGGTCCCCGCCGGCTCGTTCGCAAGATCGTTCGACGGCTCCGCCGAACCCGATGAGTTCGGTGAGCTGATGTCCGTGGGCGCGCCGGTGGCGGCATCGAGTAACGGAAGCGGCGATGACCGGCCGCTCATGGACGATCTGCCGGTGTTCGCCACGATCCGCTCAAGCTGGTTCGTCTCCGAGCGGGAGGCGACCGGCGACTTCAGCAACGGCAACCGCGGCGAACCCTCCCGCCCGCGGCCGCAGCTCAGCCCGTCGGCGGAGCCCGATGACTGGGCGGAACTCCCAGGCCCGTCGACCCAGTTGCCCGACTCGTCGGATAAGTGGGGTCAACCGCCGGACACCGGTGCCCACCGGGCCGAGCCAGCCGGCCACTGGGACGAGCCGGTCGACACCTCGACCCAGTGGGTCACCGGCGGGTTCAGCGACAATGGCCTGTCCGATCGGGTTCACGCCCCCGACTCCCCGTCGTTCCCACCGGCGCCACCGTTGTCCCAACCATCGTTCTCCCAACCATCGTTCTCCCAACCATCGTCGTTCTCACCGGGACCGTCATCCACGCCGGTATCGGCGTTGCCGCCCGCTGAGACGGCGAGAACCGACACGGGTCTGCCGAAGCGGACGCGACGGGCAAGCCTGGCGCCCGAGCTGCGGGGAGCGCCCACGACCGACGCCACGACACCGCCGGTCCTTGCCGGGCCGCGATCACCAGAGGAAATCCGCAACATGATGTCGTCCTTCCAGGCCAACTTCGGTCGAGGCCTGCAGGCCGGACCCAATCCGAACGGCGACGACGCCAGGAAGGTGATGTGATGCGCCATATCGGCCCGGCCGAAAACATGAGCTGGCTGTTGAACAACCTGACCCGAAAAGTACCGGAGGTGACCTACGCAATCGTGCTGTCAGCGGACGGTCTCCTGTTGGCGACGTCGAACGGTATGGACCGCACGACCGCCGACCAGCTCGCGGCGGTCGCGTCGGGATTCAACAGCCTCGCCCGGGGCGCCGGGCGATTCTTCCGCGGCGGCAACGTCCGCCAGACGATCGTCGAGATGGAACAGGGATTCCTGTTCGTCACCGCTGTCGGCGACGGGTCGTGTCTGGCCATTCTGAGCACGCCCGGATCGGATATCGGTCTGATCGCGTACGAGATGGCCCTTCTGGTCATCCGTGTCGGCGAGTTCCTGAGCCCCGAGCTACGCGCCGAAATGCAGGCGGCATTGCCGCGCTGAGCGCCACCCCGGTGGGCTGAAGGCGACGCGACGGCGGCTCTGTCGCGTCGCCGGAAGCCCCGCGGGAACCGAACCCACGCCCTGATCAGGAGGACCGGTGGACGAGGAGTGGTATGACGAGGATGCAGGTCCGGTCGTCCGCCCCTACGCCGTCACCGGCGGCCGAACGCGGCCGGCGGCCAATCGTGCGCTAGAGCTGGTAGCTCTGGTGTCGACGACGGCGCACGGACGGGCAATGGTCCGGAGCCTCGATCCAGAGCAGCAGGACATCCTGATGCTCTGCCGGAGCATCCAGTCGATCGCGGAGATCTCCGCCCAGCTCAAACTTCCGATCGGCGTGGCACGCGTCCTCGTCGGCGACATGATCGACGCTGGTTTCGTACACGTCACCCGCCCGGCCCGACCGACCGAGCGTCCCGGCGTAGCGCTGATGGAGAAGGTGCTCGATGGACTTCAGACCCTCTAGAACAGATACCACCGGCCCCGCGCCCAATGCCGTCAAGATCATAATTGCCGGTGGATTCGGCGCCGGAAAGACGACGTTTGTCGGTACGGTCAGCGAGATCCCCCCGCTCACGACCGAAGCGGCCCTGACCTCGGCGAGTCTCGGAATCGACGACACATCGCAGGTCAACTCCAAGACCACAACCACGGTTGCCATGGACTTCGGTCGGATCACCCTGCTTGACAGTGTGATCCTCTACCTGTTCGGCACGCCCGGCCAGGACCGTTTCTGGTTCATGTGGGACGAGCTGGTCCTCGGTGCCATCGGCGCGATCGTGCTCGTGGACACCCGCCGGCTCTCGGACTCGTTCCCGGCGGTCGACTACTTCGAGGAGCGGGATATTCCGTTCCTGGTGGCGGTCAACCGGTTCGACGGGTCGAAGGAATACACACTCGACGACGTACGCAACGCTCTTGACATCGACGCTCGGAGGCCCATCGTGTTCTGCGACGCCCGTCGGCGGGAATCCGTGCGCCAGGCCCTGGTCGCGCTGGTCCGCCACGCTCTGGATGTCGTGGCAGCCGAGACCCGACACCGGGGTCTGCTGTCCGAGGCCAGCGCCCACGTCGACTAATTGGCGCGGGAGAGGAAAGTGCTTGATCTTCTCGGCCTCGACGACGTCGCCCTCGCCTCCTACCGGTTGTGGCTACGGCACGAGGACCTGACCACCGAGGACGTGGGCCTGGCCCTCGGGCTCCCCGCAAGCATCATCGCCCGGGCCCGCGACAGGCTGGTCGAGCTCTCGCTGCTGGTCATGTCCCGTGATCATCCGGGCCGCCTCGTCGCCGTGCACCCCGAGGTCCCCCTGGAACAACTGATCCGCCAGCAGCACGACCAGCTGATCCGCCGGCAGGAGCAGCTCGTCCGCGCGCGCCTGCAGGTGAGCACCCTGGTCGCCGACTACCTCCAGGGTCGCCAGCCCGGCGACTCCGGTAGCGAGGTGGAACACCTGGACAGCGCCGATGCAGTGCGGATCAAATTCTTGGAGCTGGTAACCCGGGCGGAACGGGAGGTACTCGTGCTGCACACCCAGCCTGGGCAGCAGCTGGCCGCGACCCCGGAGGGTACCCGAGCGCTCCTACGGGCGCTGGAACGCGGGGTCACCATACGCAGTATCTGTTCCCGGCCGGCGCACTCGGATGACGCAACCGCCGCGTACCTGCGCACCGCTGCAGCGCACGGCCTGGATCTACGGGTGGTCGACACCGCTCCGGTGGACCTCACCACCGTCGACCGCCAACTCGGACTTGTCCTGCTGATGCCGAGTCCGAACAAGAGCGCTGCGCTGCTGCTGCGCGAGCCGGCGCTGACCAATCTGGTCGTCATGTTGTTCGATCAGATGTGGGGGCTCGCCGAGCCTGTCGGGTTTGACGGCGACTCGCTCGAGGGAGCCGACGCGCTCGAGGGACCCAACACGTCCGCGTCCGGCGACGGTCCGGCTCATCGTGCCATAGACGATCACGACTATGGGAGTGTCGACCCCGAGGGCAGGGAGCCGACAGACTCCGAACGCGTCCTTCTGCGGCTCCTGAGCCTCGGCGCCAAGGACGAGGCTGCGGCCCGTCATCTGGGCGTGTCAGTCCGCACCGTGCGACGGATGATCGCCGATCTCATGCGCCGGATGGACGCACGCAGCCGCTTCCAGGCCGGCATCCTCGCGGCGGAGCGAGGATGGTTATAGCAGCATTGAACGTTTAACGGTTTCGTGTTGGCATTAAGTTGCCACTACATGTTCCTGCCAGATCAACTTCGAGACACGAGCGGCCCAATACAGCATGCTTCCGTAGGGACAGGGACGAGGTCAGCGCTAGATCGTAGATCCTGCGGCGGTACGAGAAGGGCGGGCCCGACGGATCACCTCGCGATCCGCTGGGGCCGACATCATCACATCGCCAGAGGCCTGCAGGTTACAGCCGCTGATCAAATCCTGGGACAGGCCCGCGCCGACGGTCCTGTCATATCGTCAACACATGCCGGCGCCGATGCGACACCGACGTTGCACGCGCCTGCCCGAGCTCTTCCAGATATAGTCAGGGAGCACGCGTGTCAAGGTTCTACGGTCAGGTTTGCCCAACTCCTTCCGGGCCCGCCCGATGACACACCGGACTCTTATCGTCGCCCGCATGGACGCCGGCGACGAGGCCGCCGTCGCCGATATCTTCCGCGAGTCCGACGATGGGCAGCTGCCCCACATGCTGGGTGTTGTCCGACGAAATCTGTTCAGTTTTCACGGACTGTATTTCCACCTGATAGAAGCGGCTGACGACGTCGCCCCCGCGCTGCCCGCCATTCGCGAGCACCCGCTGTTCGTCGACGTTAACACAAAGCTGGAGAAGCACATCACCGCGTACGACCCGGACACCTGGAGCAGCCCGCGGGACGCGATGGCCCGGAACTTCTACTCCTGGACCGTCGACTGACGAACAGATCGACCGACCATCGGGTCACCGTACTGAGGCCGACTCGCGTCGCCGCTCGAGCTGCAGGTGCCGGGTCCCGCTGGACCGACGGGCGTGCGATCGGTGTTCATCTCCACGTCCCCGAAACGCCCACGTCCCCGAAACGCCCACGGACCCGCCGGCCCCGCAGTCCGGTCCCACTTCATGGTCACTGTGACCACCGTCGCAAAGGAGAAAGCGTCATGGCACCCGCATGGAGCGCCGCCCGCCTACTCGACTTTCTCGTCGAACAGAGCGTGCTCGCTCCCGACGACCGCCCGGCCCACCTTGACGTCACGTTCGCCGAGGTCGGCGTGGACTCACTGGCATACCTGCACCTGCAGACCGTCGTCTTCGACGCCTTCGGGATCGAACTGCCCGCGGAACCGCCCGCCGACTACACCCTCGCCCAGATCCTCACCGCGATCAACGTCACCGCCAGCCAGGTCGTCGCCTGACGAGCAGGCGTCGGCAGGCGTCGGCAGGCGTGCCATATGGTGAACCGAATGGAGAATAATGGCCGCGCACACGGACAACTCGATCTTCATCGATGCCGATATCGATCTCGTCTGGACGATGACGAATGATCTCGAAACCTGGCCGAATCTTTTCACCGAGTATGCCTCGATAGACATTCTTGAACACCACGAACAGACTTTCCGATTCCGGTTGACCATGCACCCGGATGCGGACGGGAAGGTCTGGAGCTGGGTTTCGGAACGGACCCTCGACCCGGGCAAATACCGGGTCGAGGCGCACCGCGTCGAAACAGGACCGTTCGAGTTCATGAACATCGAATGGACATACGAACCAGAGGGCACCGGCACTAGGATGCGCTGGGTCCAGGACTTCCACATGCGCCCGGAGGCACCCGTCGACGACGAGTGGATGACCAACAACATCAACAACAACAGCCGGCGGGAGATGGGCGTCATCCGCGAGAAGGTCGAACGAGCCGCCCGCGCCGCAAAGCCCCTTGGATCCGAGGAGACGCAGTGACCGTGACCGTGACCGATCAGGCCACCAGACCGGCCGTGGTGTCCATCCACGATGTCCCGGCCAACCGTCGTCGTGGCGGTGACATCCGCACCCTGCTGTCCCCCGCGACGGTGGGCGCGAAGTCCGGCTTCCTCGGCACTCTCACGCTGGCGCCCGGCGAGATCGTCACCGAGCACTGGCATCCGTACTCCGAGGAGTTCCTGTACTGCGTATCCGGAAGTGTCACCGCGCGACTTGACGGCGAGCACACCACGCTGCCGGCCGAGCACGGACTGCTCATCCCGATCGGCATGCGGCACCGGATCGTCAACGAGGGCGGCGAGACAGCCTTCCTCGTCTTCCATCTGAGTCCCCTGGCGCCTCGCCCGGACCTCGGCCACGTGGACACCGAACCGCTCCCCCAAAGCTGACATGTCCGCACCGGAGCACCCCGTGAAGGAGCCGGCAGTGAGAAGGACGGCGATTACCGGCATCGGCGTGGTCGCGCCGGGAGGCACCGGCCGCAAGGAGTTCTGGCACCTGCTGACCGAAGGCCGGACTGCGACCAGGCGCCTGTCGTTCTTCGACCCGGCCCAGTTCCGCTCGCAGATAGCCGCCGAATGCGACTTCGACCCGGCCGCGGCGGGGCTGACACCGCAGGAAATCGCCCGTAATGACCGTTTCGTCCAGTTCGCCCTCGCAGCCGCGACCGAAGCAGTCGCCGACAGCGGACTGGAACTCGGCGGGGACGCGGACACGCCCGGCATGGGAGACACCGACGGCCCGGTGGTGGCTGTCAGCATGGGCAGCGCAGTCGGCGCGACCACCCGGCTGGAGGACGAGTACGTGGTCGCCAGTAACAGTGGACGTGACTGGCTCGTCGACCCCAGCTATGCGTCGTCGTTTCTCTACCACGCCCTGGTTCCAAGCTGCCTTGCCACCGAAGTGGCGTGCCGATTCTCGGCCCACGGCCCGGCGCACGTGGTCTCGACGGGCTGCACGTCCGGGATCGACGCGGTCGGGTACGGCCACCAGCTCATCGTCGACGGCGAGGCCGACATCGTGATCGCGGGCGCGACGGACGCGCCGCTGTCCCCGATCTCCATTGCCTGCTTCGACGCGATCCGTGCGACGTCCGCGCGCAACGACGACCCCGAGCACGCATCCCGGCCGTTCGACGCGACCCGCGACGGGTTCGTGATGGGCGAGGGCTCCGCCGTCCTCGTGCTGGAGGAACTGGCCCATGCCCGGGCCCGGGGCGCCCATGTGTACTGCGAGATCACCGGCTACGCCGCGCGGTCGAACGCCTTCCACATGACCGGGCTGAAGGCTGACGGCCTCGACATGGCGGATGCGATCTCGGACGCGCTGCGGCAGGGCCGGACCGACCCCACCCGGGTCGATTACGTCAACGCGCACGGCTCGGGAACCAAGCAGAACGACCGCCACGAGACCGCCGCGTTCAAGAAGTCGCTCGGGCCGCACGCGTACAACGTCCCGGTGAGCTCGATCAAATCCATGGTCGGCCACTCGTTGGGGGCGATCGGTGCCATCGAGGTCGCGGCCTGCGCCCTGGCGATCGAGAACCGCGTCGTTCCGCCCACGGCCAACTGGGCCAACCGGGACCCCGAATGCGACCTGGACTACGTGCCGAACATCGCCCGCGACCACGACGTCAACGTGGCCCTGTCGGTCGGCAGCGGTTTCGGCGGGTTTCAGTCAGCCATCGTGCTCGACCGCGGCCAGGAGGCCCGGTGAACACCACCCGGCCGGCGCTTCGTCCCGTTGTCACCGGCATTGGAGTGATCGCCCCGAGCGGCATCGGGGCCGAGGAGCACTGGCGTTCGACGCTGCGTGGCGAGCTCCGGGTGGGGCCGATCAGCAGTTTCGACGCGGGCCGGTACGCCACGACGCTCGCCGGCCAGGTCGAGGGGTTCGACCCCGCCGACCACCTGAGCGGCCGGATTGTCCTGCAGACCGACCGGTGGACGTGGCTGGGCATGGCCGCCACCGAACTCGCGCTCGCCGACGCCGCCTACGACCCGGCGGAGCATGATCCTTACGCGACCTCGGTGGTGTTCGCGGCCGGCTCCGGTGGCAACGACTTCGGCCAGCGGGAGATCCAGCGGCTGTGGAGCCGCGGTCGCCAGGCCGTGAGCGTGTACCAGTCCATCGCCTGGTTCTATGCGGCGACGACCGGCCAGACCTCGATCAAACACGGTCTCAAGGGGCCGTCCGGGGTCATGGTCTCCGACGCCGCCGGCGGTCTTGACAGCCTCGCGCAGGCCCGGCGGACCATCCGTCGTGGCACCCCCACCGTTCTCGCCGGCGGTGCCGAGGCTGGCCTCACCCCCTACGCGCTCACCTGCCAGATCACGGGCGGGCGGCTGTCCACCAGCGGTGAGCCGATGGACGCCTACAAGCCGTTCGACCGGTCCGCGGGCGGTTACGTGCCCGCCGAGGGCGGCGCGACGCTCGTCGTGGAAGACCCGGCCACCGCGGGTGCCCGTGGCGCGCCACGGGTGTACGGCGAGATCGCCGGATACGCGGCAACCCACGACGCGCATCATCATCGCGACCCGTCGCCGGACCCACGCTGGTACGCCGAGGCCATGCGCCGGGCGCTCGCAGACGCGCGCCTCACCCCGGCCGACGTCGATGTGATCTTCGCGGACGGCGCGGGCTCCCGCGACCTCGACGACCTTGAGGCACGCGCGATCCAGCTGGCCTTCGGTGCACACGCCGAGCATGTTCCGGTCACCGCTCCCCAGGGCCTGATCGGGCGGATGTGCGCGGGTGGCTCGGCGCTGGCGGCCGTGAACGCGCTGCTGTCCATCCGCGACGGGGTGATCCCCGCGGTGGGCAACCTTGACAACCCGGTGCCCCAGTACCGCCTTGACCTCGTCCGTACGCCGCGCGAAGGCCCCGTGCGGGTCGCCATGGTCAACGCCCGCGGTTACGGGGGCTTCAACAGTTCACTGATCCTGAAAGGAGTCCCCACCGCATAAGAGCGACCGGCAATAGGGGA
>NZ_CAUVXL010000023.1:0-4234 GCF_963555915.1 Protofrankia sp. Cas4 | reverse complement strand
GCTCCTTCATCCACGCCCCTATTGCCGGGCACTCTAAGGCTTCGGGCGACACGCTACCGACTTCACCATCGACGAAGGGATCTGATGGACCATCCCAACCCTTTTCGCATCATGCTCACCATGAGGACCTACCCGGACCGGGAGCGTGAGTTCGAGGAGACCTGCCTACAAATCGGCGACCGCGTCACCGGCCACCTGGAGAACAGGCAGGGGGTGCAGGCCAGCGGGTCCATGACCACTGGCACCGTGCTGACCCTCCGGCCTGGGACGGCGGTCGGGTGAGCAGGCGATCGGAGCCGGGTGGCGGGCGCGTGCGGGTGATGATCTGGGCGCTGGCCCCGGCGGACGACCCGGACGCGGTCGAACGGGCCTACCACGCGATCAGCCCGAAACTCGCCGGCGCCCCAGGCCTACTCGGTAACCAGCTGCTGCGTGATCCGGGCGACCCGGCCCGGTACGTGGTGGTCAGCGAGTGGACGAACATCACCAACTTCGCCGCGTGGGAAGCCAGGGCCGACCACCGCACCATCACCTCGCCGCTGCGGCCCTACCAGGACCCCCAGCAGCGTCCGGCGATCTACGTAGAGATGGCGGCCTACGGGCCGACCGGCGTTCTGGTCGACGGGCTCGACTGAGAGCCTTTTTTGATCTTCATTCCGGCTCCGCCATACCCAGACAGCACCTGGCCGATGCGGGCCTGGCCCGCACGGACGTCGGCGTGCTTCTCGCCGACGGCGCTGGTTCCCCCGACCTGGACACGGTGGAGGCCGAGGCCATCCACCAGATGTTAGGAAAGCACGCCAGCCGGGTGCCGGTCACCGCTCCCAGTTCAGCAACTCCATGAGCATAAAAGCTGTCGACATAGCACAGACAAACTACAATGAGCATCCGAGGGGAAAACCCGATGGATTTCAGTCTCAAGGGCAGGACCGCTCTGGTGACCGGCGGTTCCCGTGGTATCGGCCGGGCAATCGTCCTGGCCTTGGCGCAGCAAGGAGTGTCGGTCACCGCCTGCTACACCCAGGAGGGTGACGCGGTCACGTCGTTGGCCGCGGAACTGAACGCACTGGGTGCCGACGCGTACCTGGTCCGCGCCGACATCACGGCCGAGTCGGATGTCGACCACCTGCTCGATGCCGTCCGGGAGCGTTTCGGCAGCCTCGACATTCTCGTCAACAATGCGTCCGTGATCGGCCACTACCCACTGCACGAAGTGGACCTGACCGAGTGGCGGCGGGTCATCGACACCAACCTCACCGGCCTGCACCTGGTGTACCGAGCCTCCTATGACCTGCTGTCGAGTAACGCGTCAATCATCAACATCGGGTCAGCCGGAGCCCTGCGCGGGATCGCGGACCGCGTTCCGTACATGACGTCCAAGGCGGCCCTGGTAGGACATGCCCGCTCGCTGTGCAAGGAACTGGGCCCCCGCGGTATCCGGATCAACGTGATCGCGCCGGGATACACCGACACCGACCGGACGATCGACATGTCGTCGGAACGGCGGGCATCGATCGCGGCCCGGTCGGCACTCGGCCGACTCGGGACACCCGAGGAAGTCGCGGACGTCGTGCTCTTTCTGGCCAGCGACGCCTCCCGATACATCACCGGCGAGACCATCAACGTGGACGGCGGCATTTCGTGATCAGAGCTACGTTGCGGATGCGCGTCCGTCCCGGGCTGGAACAGGATTTCGAACAGCTCTGGGAGAAGATCGCGCTAGAGGTTCGCCACGCTCCCGGCAACCTCCGGCAGGACCTGCTCCGCGGTGGCGAGCGGGAGTTCGTCATCACCACCGACTGGGCCACCAGGGAAGCGTTTCACGCCTTCGAACGGTCCAGTGAGCAGGACGCGCTCACCGCACCACTCCGCGAACTCCGCGAAAGCGCGAGTATGGAGATCGCGGATCTCCTCATCCATGTGGCAGGCCATGAGCGGTGAGCGTAAAAACTTTGGTTCTCGCAAGCATGGATCCGGACAAATCCACGTAATTTGAGGAAGCGCCGAGGACAGGACAGGAGGATCGTCGTATGAAGATTGGCGACCACGTCGCGGATCTATCGGGTGTCGATGAGACGGGTGGACCTTTCCGCCTCTCCGATTTGCTGGCCAAGGGTCCGTTGGTGATGTTCTTCTATCCCGCGGCGATGTCACCCGGCTGCACCAAGGAGAGCTGCCACTTCCGGGATCTGGCCGGCGAGTTCGCCGCGCTGGGCGTAAACATCGTCGGGGTGAGCGCGGACACGGTCGACAAGCAGGCCGCGTTCAGCGCCGAACATTCGCTCGAGTTTCCCCTCATCGCCGACACCGATCGCACGATTGCCGCAGCCTTCGGTGTCCGCCGCAGGCTGGGCCCGAACAAGCGGTCGACGTTTGTTGTCGACACCGATGGCACGGTGCTCGCGCGGATCGACTCGGAGTTCTCGATGAGCCGGCACGCGGACGCCGCCTTGGAGGCGCTGCGCACCCATGCGATTCTAAAGATGAAAAAGAAGGAGACAGAATGACCCAGGGTGCTGTACTGCCTACGCAGATTCCGGTCCACGGCCAGATGTACCGCCTTGTGTCCGGCGCGTGGGTGGCCCAGATGATCAACGCGGTCGCCGAACTCGGCATCGCTGACGCACTGTCCGATGACAAACCTGTGCCGGCCGACGAGCTTGCCGTCGCGACGGGTGTTGATCCGGACAAGCTCCATCGAATTCTCCGAGCCTTGGCAGCCTTCGGTGTCTTTGCCGCCGATACCGAGGGACGCTACGTCCACACCGACCTGTCCCGGGTGTTGCGCCGCGATCATCCGACCAGTATGCGGAATGCCGTACTGACGGCATGCGCCGACTGGCAGTGGCAGTCCTGGTCAAGGCTTACCGACAGTGTTCGTTCTGGCCGGAGCGCATTCGACGACGTGTTCGGCAAGGATATGTGGTCGTACTTTGCCGAGGACGATCCAGGCGCCGAAACCGTCTTCCAGGAAGCCCATTCGGAGCTCGCCACCATGACCGACAGGCCGCTGGCCGCTGCGGTCGATATCGCCGATGCCGTCACCGTGATCGATATCGGCGGAGGATACGGCGATTTTCTGGCTGCCGTTGTCGACCGGCATCCGCACCTCAACGGAGTGCTGTTCGATACCCCGGGGACGCTGCGCAGTCTCGCCTCGGATACGGCGGCCGCTCGCCGCGCGGAGCGGTTCACGCTCCAGCCGGGCGACTTCTGCGAAACAGTTGATTGTTCCGCCGACATCTACCTACTTAAACTGATCATCTGTTCGTTTGACGATGACATGGGCGTTCGAATACTGCGTAACTGTGCGGCGAACGCGAAACCCGGTGCCAGAATCGTGGTGATCGACCGCGTCGTCACGAATGGCCCCGAGTCAGTACAGGCGAAACTGTCCGATGTACAGATGTTCGTCCTGCACCCAGATGGCCGCGTGCGCACCGAGCGTGAATTCGCTGACCTTTTCGAGAAGGCCGGACTGGGCGCCCCTCACTTCACCCCGACGCCATCCGGCATTTACCTGATCGAGGCCACGATGCACGGCGGGGCCGCCCGGTCATGAACGTCGCCTCGCCCTTGCCTCAGCGGTCTTCTTGACCCCACCTACCAGAATAGGAAGCAATGATCCCGACCCTGGTTGTGGCGGCGCTGGTCTTGAGCGGCCTCGTCGCCGGGGCGCTTTTCATCGGCCTCATGGCGGTACAGCCAGCGCTGCGCTCCGTAACGCCGGGCACCTACATCACAGTGAAGCAGGCCTTTGATCGCACCTACCCTCCATTGATGAGGCCGCTACAGTTGGTGGCCCTGGCGGTCTCGCTAGCGCTGACCATTACCGCGGGAGTCCAGGGCAAAGGTGCCTGCACGGTTCTGGCTGGCCTCACCGTCCTCTCCCTCGCCACCAACATTGTGGTGACCGTCCGCGGTGATCTCCCCATCAACGTTGCCATGGCGTCGTGGCAGGCCGACAACCCGCCGTCGGACTGGGAGAACCATCGGGCCCGATGGAACGCTTTCAATCGGATACGGACAGTAGCCGCCGTTACGGCATTCGTGCTGCTAGCGGTGGCGTCGATCGCACCTCATTGACCGCCTGGAGAATCCGCACTCCGGTGCGACCCGGGCCCGGTAGAGCGTGATACCGGGCCCGAACGCCCACCACGAGGTGTCGCTTGCGACCGGTCGCTCGCTTGCCTATGTCGGATCCGCGGGCCTCGCCGCCCTCACTACTCTTGAT
>NZ_CAUVXL010000022.1:0-4769 GCF_963555915.1 Protofrankia sp. Cas4 | reverse complement strand
GGGCGTCCATGACTGCGGCTGAGGGGTCGCTGTCCGCGGCAATGCGAACCTGTCGGCGTGCTTTCGCGGTTCGCGCAGCGGTGCGGTGCGGTCAGGCCGTGCTGCTCCGGGCTCCGCTCAAAGGAGCCCCGCCCGGCTCGTCAGACGGCCTGAGGTGGAGCATCTACATTTATGGAAACGGATTTCTGTGTGATCGGAGCCGGCCCGGCCGGACTGAGTATGGCGCTATTGTTGGTGCGATCCGGTGCCAGAGTTGTTCTCGTCGAGCGGACAACGTCGTTCGACCGCGAGTACCGCGGCGAGATCCTCCAACCCGGGGGGGCGCTGCTGTTGCACCAGATGGGCATCCTCGACGGTGCGCGGAAGCGTGGCCACTACGAGTGCTCGCGATTTCGCATCGTGTCCGCTGGTCGCACACTGTTCGAAGCCGACTTCAGCCGGCTCGACCCGCCGTACAACCACGTCCTCAGCATTCCGCAACCGAACCTGCTGGAGGAGATGCTTGACGCCTGCAAGCGGTACGACCGCTTCGTCTATCTCGACGGCCGGTCGCCGACCGGGCTGCTCTTGGACGGCGAGCGCGTCATTGGTGTCCGGCTGCCGGACGGCGAGGGCGAGCAGACGATCGAGGCCCGGTGTGTGGTGGCCGCGGACGGGCGTCACTCGAAGACCCGACGGCTGGCTGACATCGCGTTCACCAAGATCGACGCTTTCGACTACGACGTGGTGTGGTTCAAACTGCCCGTGCAGGAGCGACACGGCCCTGAGGTGACGGTCTTCCAGGGTGACGGTAACCCGATCATCGTCTACGACGCCTACCCCGACAGCCTTCAGCTCGGCTGGACGTTGCCGCGTCGGAGTTACCGGTCGCTGGCTCAGCACGGGATCGACCACATCAAGGAGCAGATGTGCCGATCGGTTCCCCGGTATGCCGATCTGATCGCCAGGTCCGTCCGGGCGCCCGGCGACCTCACAGTGCTCGACGTGTTTGCCGGCTTCGCCGACACCTGGGCTCGAGATGGTCTGGTCCTCATCGGAGATGCCGCGCACACGGTCGGGCCCATCGGCGGCCAGGGGGTCAACCTCGCGATCCAGGATGCAGCACTCCTGCACCCGATCCTGATGTCGTCGTGGGCGAGTGGGCAGTTCGACCACAGAGCACTCGGTCAGTTCGAGCAGCAGCGGCGGCCGGCCGTGGCGGCGGTCATGGAGATGCAGGCACAGCAGGCCAAGCTGCTGTTCTCGGGTGCCGACGGCATCGCCGGCCGGATCCGGCCGGTGGCGATGAAGGCGATCAGCCACACCCCGATCTACCGCAAGAGACTCTCCCGGGTGACATTCGGTACCCAGCGGGTGTTGGCGCGGACTGATCTTTTCGTCGACTGAGACCAGCTCTCCTGTGCTGGCACCACCCTGCTCTGGCCACCTGTCCATCGGTCGATGGACAGGTGGCCAGACCGGCATACGGCCGAAATATTCGGCATGACCGCTTGATTTCGCCCCGCTGAACGAACCGTCCGGCGGGGCGGATCGTTCAGCGCGGCGGATCGTTCCGGTCGAACGGCTCGCGCCGATGGAACGAAGGCCGGAACGGCCGCTGGAACCCGATCCGGCTGGCCGACCCACCCGAAAGCACGGATCAAAGCGGGAACTAATGGATGCTCACGACAATACAGACAAAAGATTTTAATCAGTTTACATTTGGATATGTTTCCCGACACTCCGCGCAACGCGAGCACCGGCGGTCAAGGCCACGGCCTAATGGGCATAAACTGGTCCCCGCAGCAGCCGCGGCTACGCTGTTCGTGCGGCAACAACTCGCTGCGGCGCGGGGAACCTGGATGCGGCTGGTCGCCGCAAGCCGATACCTTGGAGGAAATAACCACGACTTACGCCGGTCGCCGAACGCGGGCGAAATCTGTCAGAGAGGTAGCTAATTGTACTACCGACGTCATGGGGGATCGAGGTGCCCGGCAGAACCACGGGTGGGCTTCCGCATCGGGCCGGGTACCCCGTGTGGACAGCCGAGGCTCAGGTGACCGGGGCGGGCGCAGCGGATCACGGGCTGGACTGGCTCATCAACAACTTCGTCGGTTCGGTACCCGGGGTCGCGAGCGCCATCGTCGTCTCGGTTGACGGGATCCTGCTCGCGGTCTGCGACGGCTTCACGCGCGACCGGGCAGAACAGCTTGGCGCGATCTCCTCGGGTCTGCTCAGCCTCACCCTCGGAGTGGCAACCCTCATGGACTCCGGGGCAGTGCGCCAGACAATAGTCGAGATGGACCACGGAACCCTGCTCCTCATGGCCATCAGCGACGGCGCATGCCTGTCCGTCCTCGCCGCCAAAACATGTGAAATCGGTCTCGTCGGATATGAGATGACCCGACTGGTGGCGCAGGCGCCCGACTTCCTCACCCCGGCGAAGCGCGGCGAACCACAGGAGCGGTCCGACGTAGGATGACCGCCTGGCGAAGCTGGGTATGAATGGACCCGACCGGACAGGGCCGAGATTCTTCGCGGGGGTCCAGATGAACGCGGTCGTGGACTTCTATCATCGGGTCATCGTCGAGCCCGGGAAGCAACCGCTGTTCCTGCTGCTGGTGTCGTTCGTGGTCACATTTCTGTTTATCCGGCTCAGCGTCCGAATGATCCGGGCCGGTGTTTCGTGGTGGCCGGGTAACGTCGCAGCCGGCGGAACACATATCCATCATGTCGTCTTTGGCATTGTTTTCATGTGCATAGCCGGAGTCGGTGCATTCACCCCGGCGGCCGGCAGATCACCGTGGTGGGACCTGCTCGGGGCACTGTTCGGTGTCGGGATCGCGCTCGTCCTGGACGAGTTCGCCCTGGTTCTGCACCTTCAGGACGTGTACTGGAGCGAGGAGGGCCGCGTCTCGGTAGATGCGGTCGTCCTCGGAGTGGCGGTGACCGGGTTGCTCGTACTGGGCAGCCTGCCCTTCGGGGTCAACGGCCTCGACAGCGGCCATCGCACGGCGCTATGGGACTACGTGGCGTCGCTGGTCCTCAACATCCTCCTGGTTGTGATCACATTTCTGAAAGGCAAACTGCGTCTCGGGACCATCGGGCTGCTCCTTCCCTTCCTCGCGCTGATCGGCGCAATCCGGCTGGCTCGGCCCGGCTCGCCATGGGCGCGGTGGCGCTATCGCGGCGGCTCCCACAAGGCCTCCCGGGCGCAGGGTCGAGCCGTGCGCCACGACCAACGGTGGATCCACCGCAAGGATCGAATCTTCGATCTGATCGCCGGCCGTCCAGACGCCCGTTGAGCCCGCGCACGGGTGTCTGGACGCACGGGTGTCTGGACGCACGGTGCGGTGCTCAGTCGGTGCCAAGTTTCATACAAGGGCCGGCTAAGTATCAATACAGACAATACGTTCATGACCGAGATGGCCCCGCGGCCGGTGCCGGCACGCACGCGGAGCGCGACGAAGCCACCCCGACGGGCCGGTCGGGCAGCAATGGCGGCAGCCGTTGTCATGATCGCGCTCACGGTGCGCGCGACGATGTTCGATTATCACTCGGCGGACTACGTCATGTTCCTGAAACCCTGGTACGACCATATCTCCACTAATGGCGGATATCACGCCCTTCGAGCTGATTTTTCAGATTACAATGTTCCATACCTCTACCTGATGACCCTCCTGACGTACCTGCCGGTACCCGCGCTCGCCGGGATCAAAATCATCTCGGTACTGTTCGATCTACTGCTCGCATTCTTCACATATCGGATCGTGCAGCTACGCTTTCCCGACTCATGGCAATCGTTCGCGGCCGCGACCGCGGTGCTGTTCCTGCCCACGGTGGTTGCGAACAGCGCGCGCTGGGGGCAGGCGGACTCAATCTTCACGGCCTTCCTGGTCGGCGGGGTCTACTCCGTGCTCCGGGCCCGCCCCTGGCTGGCCGGCGCCTTCTTCGGCCTCGCGCTGGGGTTCAAACTGCAGGCAGTCTTCATCTTTCCGCTCCTGGGCATCCTGGCTCTCAGCAGACGGCTGCCATGGCCGTCGTTGCTTGCCATTCCCGGGGTGTACCTGGCGCTCGATGTGCCCGCGCTGCTCCTGGGCGCATCACCGGAAAAGCTTCTGACGGTCTACGCAAGGCAGACCGGCGCCTACCAGCAGTTGACACTCAACGCCGCTTCGGTATATCAGTTCATCGCCGCGGGCACACACGCTGACATCCTGCGTACGGCGGGAGTCGTGTTCACCGGCGCGCTCGTGGCCATCCTGACCGGCCTTACTGTCCGTAGTCACGTCGACCTGACCCCGACCCGCATCGTGTTGCTTGCCACCGCGTCGGTCATCGCTGTACCGTTTTTTCTACCGTCGATGCACGAACGGTATTTCTACCCGGCGGACGTCCTCAGCGTAATTGCCGCCTGCTACCTACCCCGCCGATTGTGGTATCTACCGGTCGCCGTTCAGGTCGCATCCTTCCTGACATACCTGACGTACTTCGCGCAGAGTTCCCAACCCGCGGGCGGAGGCGCCACCGGGAACGGCGCCGTGAGCGGTGCCGGCGGAAACGCGGCGGCATTCCCGCCGGCACCAGAACTCAGACTGGCGGCGGCGCTCATGGCACTGGCCCTGGTAGCCGTACTCTGGACCACGGTCCGAGAATTCCGCGCACATGTTCAATCAACTCCCGCCACCGGCGGTACAGGCAACCCGGGCGTGCAGTAGCCGCTGTCGCCCACCGCGGGCTTTCAGCCGACTCCCAGGGTTGCGTCAGGTCCACATCAGCATGAGCCGACA
>NZ_CAUVXL010000021.1:0-20394 GCF_963555915.1 Protofrankia sp. Cas4 | reverse complement strand
CACTATGACGGCGACTTCCGCGGCCGGTACCGCCGCCGGTCGACTCCCGCCCCTGACGATGAGGACCCGAACGTGACCACAACCTTTCCGGACCAGGCGGCCGGAGTGCCCCCGGCCCCAGTCGGCCCGGCGGCTGCGCAGGTCCGGGCGTCGCCCGCTCGATGGGCGCGGAGTCTTCTGCGCGGCCGGGAAGCCGACCAGCCCTGGGTGCGCCCGGCCCTGCTCACCCTTCTCACCGGGACCGCGCTGCTCTACATCTGGGGTCTGGGGGCCTCCGGATGGGCGAACGCCTTCTACTCCGCCGCCGCCCAGGCCGGTTCGACAAGCTGGAAGGCGTTCTTCTTCGGCTCGTCGGACGCATCGAACTTCATCACCGTGGACAAACCACCGGCTTCACTGTGGGTAACGGATCTCTCCGTACGCATCTTCGGGCTCAACCCGTGGAGCATGCTCGTCCCGCAGGCCCTGGAAGGTGTCGCGGCCGTCGGCGTGCTGTGTGCGACGATTCGGCGCTGGTTCTCCCCCGGCGCGGCGTTGCTGGCCGGAGCGGTCTTCGCGCTGACACCGGTCGCGGTGCTGATGTTCAGATTCAACAACCCTGACTCGCTGCTCGTCCTGCTGCTGGTTCTCGGCGCGTACGCGACCGTGCGGGCCGTGGAGAACGCAAGCACCCGCTGGATCGTGTGGGCCGGCGTCTTCGTCGGCTTCGGGTTCCTCGCCAAGATGATGCAGACATTCCTGGTCGTGCCGGCGTTCGCGCTCACCTACCTCCTGGCCGCCCCCACGTCGTTTCGGCGCAGAATCGGCCAGCTCCTGCTCTCCGGCGCTGCGATGATCGTTGCTGCCGGCTGGTGGGTCGCGGCCGTGGAACTCCTGCCGACAAGCTCGCGGCCCTACATCGGCGGCTCCCAGAACAACAGCATCCTCAACTTGATCTTCGGTTACAACGGCTTCGGCCGGCTCAACGGCAACGAGGCCGGCAGCGTCGGCGGGATGGGCGGCGCCGGCGGCGGTCGTTGGGGGGCGACCGGCCTGACCAGGATGTTCAACTCCGAGATGGGTGGGCAGGTCTCCTGGCTCATCCCGGCCGCGCTGATCCTCGGAGTCGGCGCGCTCGCGGTCGGCTGGCGAGCCCCCCGCACGGACCGGACCCAGGCGGCCCTGGTGCTGTGGGGCGGCTGGCTCGTGGTCACGGGCCTCACCCTGAGCCTCGCCCAAGGGATCATCCATCCCTACTACACGGTCGCACTCGCTCCCGCGATCGGCGCCGTCGTCGGCATCGGCGGCACCAGCCTGTGGCGCCGGCGTGACCGGCTCGTCGCCTGCCTCATCCTGGCCGCGGCCCTCGCCGCCACCACCGCGTGGGCATACGTCCTGCTCAACCGGACGCCCACCTGGCATCCGTGGCTACGGCCGCTGGTAGTCATCCTCGGTGGCGCGGCCGTTGTCGCACTGATCCTCACCCTCATGCTGCCGGCACCGCTGGCTCGCCGCGCCGCCGCGGTACTGGCCGCGGTGAGCATCGTCGCGGGGGTCACCGGGCCGGCCGCCTACGCGGTCGATACAGCCTCCGTCGCGCACAGTGGTGCCATCCCATCCGCCGGCCCCGCGGGCTCCGGTGGCCCCGGCGGGGGCGGCCGTGCCTTCGGCGGCGGTGGCGCCTTCGGCCGCGGTGGTGCCTTCGGCGGCGGTGGTGCCTTCGGCGGCGGTGCACCGCAGGGAAAACCACCGGGCGGCACGACCGCTCAGGGAGGCACGGGGGGTCTGGGCGGCGGCTTCGGTCGGCAGGGCGGAGCGAGGTTCGGGGGTGGCGCGGGTGGCATCGGTGGCCTGCTCAACGCCGGGACGCCAAGCGCCGCGCTGGTCGCAGCGTTGAAGGCGGATGCTGCGCACTACACCTGGGTCGCGGCCACAGTCGGCTCCAACTCCGCGGCTGGCGTCCAGCTCGCGACCGGCGACCCGGTGATGGCCATCGGCGGCTTCAACGGCACCGACCCCACACCCACTCTCGCGCAGTTCCAGGAGTACGTCCGCCAGGCAAAGATCCACTATTTCATCGGCGGCGGCACGGGGATGGGGATGGGCGGCAGCCAGTCCGATAGCCCGGCCAGTGCCATCGCCGCGTGGGTCCAACAGAATTTCAGCCCGGCAACGATCGGCGGTACGACCGTCTACGACCTGACCAGGACCAGCACCTGAGGCCCACCGCAGCGGGCCCGCCACGCAAGATCCATCCCGCAAGACCAGTCGCATAGCGCACGCATAGACAGGCCCAGACCGGGGACGCCAACCACTGGACACCGACATGACACCATGAACACAATCATGGGACAGGTTTGTCCCAATCACAACAGATGATCTTTTTGACGGGTGTCTGGCTCGTGTCTGGCTCGGTGCGTCCAGGGTGGTCAGCGTAGGCCTGGTGGTGGGACGGGCCCTGCGGCCTTCTGGGTTGAACATCGCAATTAGCTACGCGTTGTTAGGCTCAGAAAATACCGGCTGGACCGCCCGAAGTCGGTCCTTGCCGGTCCCAGTCGATCATCGATTCCCAGCCGATCATCGATCGCCACCCCGGGGAGGTGTGGGATGTCAACGCCAAGAGTGCTCGGCGTCGTGCTGGCCGGTGGTGCGGGCAAGCGGCTCGCGCCGCTCACCGCCGACCGCGCCAAGCCGGCCGTCCCGTTCGGCGGCCTCTACCGATTGATCGATTTCGTCCTGTCGAACCTGGCCAACGCAGGCTACCTGCGGATCTGTGTTCTCACGCAGTACAAGAGCCACAGCCTGGACCGCCACATCACCACGACCTGGCGCATGAGCAATCTGCTCGACAACTACGTCACACCGGTACCTGCGCAGCAACGACTCGGCCCCCGGTGGTACACGGGGTCCGCGGATGCGATCCTCCAGTCGCTGAACCTCATCTACGATGATCAACCGGATATCGTGGTCGTGTTCGGCGCCGACCACGTCTACCGGATGGATCCGCGCCAGATGGTCGAGCAGCACCTGGCCAACAGGGCCGGGGTGACCGTCGCGGGGCTGCGTGTGCCCCGAATGGAGGGTAGGCAACTCGGTGTGATCCGCCCCGGTGCGGACGGCCGGACGATCGACGCCTTCCTTGAGAAGCCGGCGGATCCGCCCGGCCTGCCCGACAGCCCCGATGAGACGTACGCGTCCATGGGCAACTACGTCTTCTCCACGGACGTCCTGATCGAGGCGCTGCGGGCCGACGCGGACGACGACGACAGCGTCCACGACATGGGCGGCAGCATCATCCCGATGCTGACCAAAGAAGGTGTCGCGCAGGTCTACGACTTCACCGAGAACGAGGTGCCCGGAGCAAGCGAACGGGATCGGGGCTACTGGCGCGACGTCGGCACCCTCGACTCCTACTTCGACGCGCACATGGACCTGTGCGCGTTCGACCCGGTGTTCAACCTCTACAACCGGCACTGGCCGATCCTGACGAACGTCCCGTCCCTGCCGCCGGCAAAATTCGTCCACGAGGAACCGGGCCGGACCGGCATGGCGCTCAACAGCGTCGTCAGCAACGGAGTGATCATTTCTGGCGGGCTGGTGCGCCGGTCAGTCCTGTCGCCCGGGGTACGGGTGAACTCCTGGGCGCAGGTCGAAAATGCGGTCATACTGGACAACACGGTCATCGGACGGCATGCCGTGGTCCTCAACGCGATCCTCGACAAGAACGTGGTGGTACCCGAAGGTGGGCAGGTCGGGGTGGACAAGGAACACGACACCGCCCGCGGGTTCACGGTCAGCCCCGATGGCGTCACGGTCGTCGGCAAGGGCGTGACAATCACCGAGTGAGCTCGAAGTCGCTGGAGCGCTGAAGGGCCAAAGGGCGCGCGACGATCGCCAGATCGCGCGCCCGCAGGCCGCAATCCCTGGAGCACTGAAGGGCAGGTAATGCGCGTCTCGTTGCTGACCAGGGAGTACCCGCCGGAGGTCTACGGCGGCGCCGGAGTGCACGTCGAGTACCTCGCCCGCGAAGTCTCCCGGTTGGTGAACCTGACCGTGCACTGCCAGGGGGCCGACCGGCCGGGCTCGGACGGCATCGCGGTACGCGCGCACCGGCCGTGGGACCAGCTCGCGGACGCGGGTGAGGCGTTGCGGACGGTGTCGGCCGACCTGTCCGCGACGGCTGCCGTCGCCGACGCGGACCTGGTACATTCCCACACCTGGTACGCCAACCTTGCCGGGCATCTGGCATCCCTGCTCTACGGGATCCCGCACGTGATGACCTCGCATTCTCTTGAGCCGCAGCGGCCGTGGAAGGCCGAACAGCTCGGCGGTGGCTACGCACTGTCATCATGGTGCGAACGGGTGTCCATCGAGTCAGCCGCGGCGGTCATCGCGGTGAGTGAGGGCATGCGAGCCGATGTCCTGTCGGCCTACCCGGCGGTCGATCCGGCGAAGGTCCACGTCATCCGCAACGGGATCGACACCGACGAATACGCGCCGGACCCCGCGACCGATGTCCTGGCCCGCCACGGGGTGGACCCGGGGCAGCCGTCGGTGGTCTTCGTCGGTCGGATCACCCGGCAGAAGGGAGTGCCGGTGCTGCTGCGGGCCGCGGCCGAGCTCGACCCTCGGGCTCAGCTGGTGCTCTGCGCGGGCGCGCCCGACACCCCGCAGCTACTGGCCGAGGTCACCGACCTGGTCGACGGGCTACGTGACGTCCGCAAGGGTGTTGTGTGGATCTCCGGCATGCTTGCCAAGCCCGAGGTCATCCAGCTACTCTCGCACGCGACCGTCTTCGTCTGCCCGTCGGTCTACGAGCCGCTCGGGATCGTCAACCTCGAGGCCATGGCCTGCAGCACGGCTGTGGTCGCCTCCCGGGTCGGGGGCATCCCCGAAGTGGTGGACGACGGCGTGACCGGGCTGCTCGTACCACCCGATGACCCCGCGGCGCTGGCCGCCGCCGTCAACGAACTGCTCACCGACCCGGCACGCGCCGCAGCCATGGGCCAAGCCGGCCGGGACCGCGCCGTCGCCGAGTTCGGCTGGCCGGCGGTAGCCGAAAAAACCGCCCGCCTCTACGAGGCGCTGGTGTCAGACCACGCTCAGGCCGGCGGGTAGGTCGGCGCGTCCGGTGAGACGGTGAGCTCGAAGGTCCGGGTCGGCAGGTAGTCGACCAGCCTCATGGCGCCGACCGGGGTGGTGACGACCGCGTCGTCGGGACTCTCGCACACCAGCTGGCGCACCCGGGTGGCCAGCGTCGTGACCGCGCCGGACGGATCGTCGCCGAGTGCCGCGCCGGCATCCCGACCACGTTGGGTCACGGCCGCGGGGTCGCCGAGGCCGCCGGGGAGATCGACACGATGCAGGCGATGTCGGGTAACGGACGGTGTGTCCCGGCTACTTTGATGCCGCCGGTGAACAGAATCCGGGTGACGGGGCCGGGTGCGTAGGTCGTTGAGGCCATCCTGATGACCGGAACCACCTACCGTTCGGCCGAATGTCGTCCGACAGTAGGTGGAATCGGTCGCTATGGCGGCCGCTCTTGTAGGTACGCGGCTTCGGTCACGTTGAGGGCTTCGGTGTGATCAAGACCTAGCACACGCCGACGCCCGGCCCGCTACGAGACTCCTAGATCGAAACGTTCGCCGCGCGTCGGGGAACACCGCGAAACAATCATGAAGGCGTCACGGGGGACGTGACATTGCCGACTTCCGGCACCGGATCAAGGCTTCGAGCGTGCGTCGGCCCGTCCTGGCTGCTAACCCTTGGAAGAGTGACCAGTGTTCTTCTGTGGCCAGGGACCGTCGGACCAGCCGCGGGCACGCCGCCGCGCATCCCGGGTTCGGTACGTCGAACCAGCTCGGTGGATGCTTTGCGTCCGGACGGACTCGAAGGTCCGCTCGTCCTCGTCGGCAGGGCCCGCGACATACGCACGACGAAAAGCCTGCCAACCGCAAACCCGGCAACCAGGTACCAGACGGGCACAGCCAGTGATACCGGCTGGGATGCAGAGCTCGTAGCCGAAGCGAGTACCCGCGTCACCATCGACTACTTCGGTGGGCGTCTGGTGACCGCGGTCCACTGCGAACCGGCGATGCCAGGCAGTGACACACTGGTCGGCGTTCGTGCCGGTTCGGGCTTCCGCACGGCGCTGGACCAGGCCGCGCCTCACCTCACCGCCGACGGCACCCTGCTCGGACTCCTCCTCGACGAAGTACCGGTGGTCACGTTGATCTCTGGATCAGCCATCGCACGCGTCTCCGGGGAACGGCCGCGGAACACGGTCATGCCACCCACGGACGTCTGCGCGGGCTGGAAGGCCGGCGGCGAGATGGATATGAGCCACCGAGAAGGCCGCTTCTCCCTTCTCGGCGTGGGACCATCCGCCCCGGAGCTGGCGGACGCGACCGATCCGCTGGGCTGGCACACGATGCCTGACCTGCCGCCGGGGAGCATCCGACGTCGGCGCAGGCTCGACGTGGTGCCTGGCCCAGACCTCGGCGTTGTGACCGTCGAGGGACTTTTTCGCGACACGTTCTGTGAACCGGACGGCACTCAGAAAGTGATCCACGAATACGCCGTCCACACGACGGTCGACCGTGCCACCGGGACGATCAGTTCGGCCAGCGCGACACCCCATGTCCTGCCAGGCCCCGACTGCCCGGCCGCCGCGGCAAGTGCCACCCGTCTGGTCGGTGAGCGCCTGACGGGGCTCCGCGAGATGCTGCGCGCCGACATGATCGGACCGACGACCTGCACCCATCTCACCGACCAGCTCCGAGCGCTCGCCGACATCCACGCGCTGATCCCGCTGCTGTCGCAGTAACACCGTGTCGCAGTAACACCGGTATCGCAGTAACACCGGCATCCCACCAGCGCCCCGGCCATGAACTCACGCGACATGTTTACCATTTCAGCTGCAAACCGTAGGAATTCATTCACCTGGGGTATCACGTCGCGTGAGTTGATCAGTCAAGTGTCACATGTCGTGAAGACACCACGTATGGGGATTCCCGACCGCCTCGCCGAGCGCATGAGCATGGCCGAGCAGCACGAATGGCTGATGTCTCAGCGCCCGTCCCGCCGTAGCGTGTTCCGCGCCGGTGCCCTCGGTGCAGGAGCCCTCCTCGCCGGTCCCAGCCTGCTCGGCTCGGCCGCGTCCGCCGGCACCGGCCCGACGCTGGCCACCACCAACTCCACCGCGGACGGAGCGTCGGTCGCACCCTTCGCCCGTCACCTGGCCTTCGGTGCCGACCCCCGCCGTCAGATCCGCATCGGCTGGCAGGTACCGACGCCCGTCAGAAGGCCGTTCATCCGGATCGGCACCGACCCGTCCGATCTGTCCGGCCGCATCCCGGCCGAGGTCCGTCCGCTGCATTCGGAAGTGCCGGGAGCGGCCGGACCCGTCGATCAGTACTACCTGCACGTCGAGCTCGACGGGCTTCGCCCGGACACCACCTACTACTACGGCGTGGGTCACAAGGGCTATGAGCCCGCCTCCGCCGCGGGCGCCATTTCGACGGTGCACACCGCACCCCAGCGGGGACGCTGGGACGTGGAGCCGTTCACGTTCACAGCCTTCGGCGACCAGGGCGTCAGCCCGCATGCGCTGGCCAACGACGGCGTCGTGGCCCAGCAGAACCCCGCCTTCCACCTGCTGCTCGGCGACATCGCATACGCCGACCCCAGCGGCCAGGGCAGGCCGGTCAGCGCCACCGGTGCCAACGGCACCGACATCTTCAACCCGACCATCTGGGACTCCTACCTCGGGCAGATCGAAGCGGTCGCCTCGCGGGTGCCGTGGATGGTCGCCACCGGCAACCACGACATGGAGGCGCTGTACTCCCCGGAGGGCTACGGTGGCCAGATCGCCCGGTGGGACTTCCCCGGTAACGGACCGAAGGCCTGCCCGTCGGTCTACTCGTTCATCTACGGGAACGTCGGTGTGATCAGCCTCGACGCCAACGACGTCTCGAACGAGATCCCCGCGAACCTCGGCTACAGCAAGGGCTCCCAGACGTCCTGGCTGAAGTCCCGGCTGAAGTTCCTGCGTCGCCAGCCCGACGTCGACTTCATCGTCGTCTTCTTCCACCACTGCACCTACTCGACGACGAACGCACACGCGTCCGAGGGTGGCGTGCGGGCCGAGTGGGTGCCGCTGTTCGACGCCTACCGCGTCGACCTC
This sequence comes from Protofrankia sp. Cas4, assembly GCF_963555915.1. NCBI lineage: Bacteria > Bacillati > Actinomycetota > Actinomycetes > Frankiales > Frankiaceae > Protofrankia > Protofrankia sp. Cas4. The sequence continues at coordinate 12,230 of NZ_CAUVXL010000021.1, read as the reverse complement.
GTCCTGAACGGCCACAACCACATCTATGAGCGCAGCGACCCGCTGCGTGGCGGCAGCCCGAGCAAGGCGGTGCCGATCGGCGGGACCGTCCACCCGGACACCGACGGGACGACCTATCTGTCGGTCGGCGGCGGCGGGCGCAGCCTGTACAGCTTCCCGGCCCCGGACAGCTACGCCGGGCACGTGAACGATGCAGCCTCGGTCAACACCTACTCGTGGACGGGCGTCGGGGTGAAGACCCCCGAGGTGGTGACCTGGTCCCGGGTCCGCTACACCGGGTACTCGTTCGTCGCGGTGGACGTCACGCCCGCACGCCTGGGCCAGCCGGCGACGCTGACCGTTCGCGCGGTCGCCGAGAGCGGAGCCGAGCTCGACCGCGTCACGCTGGTGCGCACCGCCGGGCTGTGCACGGTCGGGTCCCGGGGTGTGTCCGACGCGAAGGCCGACTTCGACGCCGCCTGATCCCCACCTGAATCCCCACCTGTAGCCCCACTCGGTACGTTGATCGTGTTGTCGGATCCCGCCACTGCGATCCGACAACACGATCAACCACAGTAGAAGTGGATCAGCGTGGCGTCGATCGTGCGGTGACAGAAGTTCATTCGAGCGTCCACGGATCGTCGCCGTTACCCAATAGAAATCAACACCGTCGACTCGATAGAGATAACGGGCTCATTTCGTTGTCCACGCATTGTTGGTCAGGAGCCCGTTCATGGCACTTCCTCGCCCTTCGCCACGTGGCCACTCTCCGCTGCGGCGCCTGCTACCGCCTCTACTCGCCGCGACCCTCATCGGTGGCTACACCGCAACGGTCGTGGTGCCGGCGCTCGCCACATCGCCCGACGTGGTGATCAGCGAAGTTTACGGGGGCGGTGGCAACAGCGGTGCCCCCTATCTCAACGACTTCGTCGAGCTCTACAACCGAGGCAGCGCCGCGGTCAGCCTCTCCGGTTGGTCGACCCAGTACGCCGCCTCGTCCGGGACCAACTACCTGGTCACCGCGCTGTCCGGCACGATCCAGCCCGGCTCGAAGTACCTGGTCAAGCTCGGGTCCGCGGGCAGCCAGGGCGTCGCGCTGCCCACCCCGGACGCGACCGGCACGACCAACATGTCCGCCACCGCCGGCAAGGTCGCGCTCGTCACCACCACCACCGCGTTGACCTGCGGGAGCAACTGCCACGCCGCGTCCGGCGTGAAGGACTTCATCGGCTACGGCGCCGCCAACGACTACGAGACGTCACCGGCCGTAACCCTGTCCAACACCACGTCGGCGACCAGGTCCAACCCGGCGACTGACACCGACAACAACGCGAACGACTTCGCCAAGGTCAGCCCGACCCCGCAGAACTCCCAGAGCGGCGGCGGTGGCTCCTGCACCGGCTACACCACCCGCATCCGCGACATCCAGGGCAGCGCCCACATCTCACCGCTGAACGCCCAGGCGGTCTCGAACGTCCGCGGCGTCGTCACCGCGGTGAAGAGCACCGGCTTCTGGTTCCAGGACCCGTGCCCGGACACGAGCGACGCCACCTCCGAGGGTGTGTTCGTGTACACCTCCAGCACGCCGACGGTCAGCGTCGGCCAGGAGATCGCGGTCGGCGGCACCGTGTCGGAGTACCGGCCGAGCGGGGCCACCACGGCGAACCTGACCACCACTGAGATCACCTCCCCGTCGGTCTCCGTGCTGGGCACCAGAACGGTCCCGGCAGCCACGGTGATCGGCACCGGCGGCCGGGTACCGCCCACGACCGTGATCGACGACGACGCCACGGGCAGTGTCGAAACCTCGGGCACCTTCGACGTGGCCACCGACGGCATCGACTTCTACGAATCCCTGGAGGGCATGCGCGTCCAGGTGAACAACCCGGTCGCAGTCGGCCCCGGCAACAGCTACAACGAGATCCCGGTGCTCGGTGACGACGGCGCGAACGCGTCGGTGCGCACCAACCGCGGCGGCATCGTGCTGCGCCAGACCGACGGCAACCCGGAGCGGTTGGTGATCGACGACGCCATCCTCGCCGGCTCGGTTCCCACCGGGGTGAACGTGGGCGACCACTTCTCCGGCCCCGCGGCCGGTGTGCTCGACTACTCGTTCGCCAACTTCCACCTGCTGCTGACCAGCCCGATCACCAGGGTGGACAGCGGGCTGACCCCGCAGAGCACCACGGGGCCGGGCACGGGCCAGATCTCGGTTGCCACGTTCAACGTCGAGAACCTGGACCCGACCGACCCGCAGAGCAAGTTCGACGGCCTGGCCGGCCAGATCGTGACCAACCTGGCCGCGCCGGGGATCATCAGCGTCGAGGAGATCCAGGACAACGACGGGGCCACCAACAGTTCGGTGGTCGCCGCCGACCAGACCTGGACCAAGCTGATCAACGCGATCAGCGCCGCGGGCGGGCCTACCTACACCTACCAGCAGATCAACCCGGTGGACGATTCCGATGGTGGTGAGCCCGGCGGCAACATCCGGGTCGGTCTCCTCTACCGCACCGACATCGGGCTGACCTTCGCCGCCGGCACTCCCGGCGACTCCACGACGGCGGAAAGCGTCTCCGACAGCGGCAACTCCGCCGACCGGGTCAACCTCGGCTACAACCCCGGGCGGATCGACCCGACCAACACCGCCTTCAGCACCAGCCGCAAGCCGCTGGTCGGCAAGTTCTACGTCAACTCCAAACCGCTGTTCGTGATCGCCAACCACTGGAACTCCAAGGGCGGCGACAACCCGCTGTTTGGCCGTTACCAGCCGCCGGTGCTGTCCAGTGAGACGCAGCGCAGCCAGCAGGCCGCTGTGGTGAAGAGCTTCGTCCAGTCGATCCTCGCGATCGACAGCCAGGCTCGGATCGTGGTGGCCGGCGACCTGAACGACTTCACCTACTCCGCGCCCGTGCAGACCCTGGACACCGCCGGCCTGACGGACCTGCCGGCGACATTGTCCGACGCCGAGCGCTACACCTACGTGTACGAGGGCAACTCGCAGGTCCTCGACCACATCCTGCTGTCGTCGTCGCTGACCGGCGCCTCGCACAGCTACAACGTGGTGCATGTGAACTCCGAGTTCGCGACCCAGCAGAGTGATCATGACCCACAGGTCGTCCGCCTCACCCTGCCCTGATCACCTCGTCTTGATCACCAACATCTGATCATCAGGGCCTGACCCGTGCCTGCCCGGTGCCGCGTCGCGACCGCCAGTCGCTGCGCGGCACCGAGGTCAGCTGCTCTCGACGAGGCCCATGAACTCCACCGTGAGCGCGGCCAGCGCGTCATACTGGCCCTTGTAGCCGTAACGCTGCCGCAGGGTTCCCCAGTCGTTGAACTCGGCTGCGGCGGCTATGTCACCCGACTCGGGGATCCTGGACCCGAACACGTGCAGCCCGTCGTCCTGCCCGGTCCGTTGGAGGTAGTCCGCCATCTGCTGGTGCAGGGTCACCTCGGAGCGGTACTTGCTGATGACCAGCCCGATCGCGGGGATGTCAACGCCCACGTCGGTGGCAAATTTCGCGATTCTGGACCGGACCTGCGTGATTCCGTAAGTCGACATGAAGTCGGGGACAGTCGGGATGATGTAGCCGTGCGAGATCCTCAGCCCGTTCAGGGTGAGCATGCTCAGATTCGGCGGGCAGTCCACCAGGACGTAGTCGTAGTTGCCGGATATCTTCTCGATCTGCCGCGCCAGCAGCTCGACCCGATCATGGAGGAACTCCCCGGACGGAGCGAGCAGCCGGTCCTGGATGTCGATGAGATCAAGCGAGGATGCCAGCAGGTCGACCTGCGTGACTGTTCGCACCGGGGACACATCCCGTTGCAGTGCCGCGTCGATGTCGAACAGGCCGCCGGCCGAGCGCGGCTCCACCGCGTCGCGAAAGAGAGTGGCCAACGTCCGGTCCGAGTCGTTCAGGTCCTTCCAGTGCGCCTCGCCGATCATGTAGACGGTCAGGTTCGTCTGCGGGTCGAGATCGACGAGCAGCACACGCTTCCCGTGCTCCGCCGCCATGATCTCCGCGAGCGCAGCAGTGATCGTCGTCTTGCCGACGCCACCCTTAAGGTTGATCGTCGAGACGATGTGCGCCACGTCCATGCCCCCGTTTACGCTGACCGGTCATGCCTGTCACGGCGAGCTCCTCATCCGGATGATCCAGGACACCATAGCGTAAGTCGTTCATCATTTCGGAGCCCACAGGGCGCTGACGGGAACCGCGGCCAGGCGGTCGCCCAGTGAAAAGGCCCGAGCGCCAGTGTGCAGCACCAGCCCGGCGACGAAACGGTCACCGAGTCGGTCGCGGACGGCGGCGAGGTGGCGGATGTCGCGGGTTGAGACGTCGGCCGCGGCCTTCACCTCGATCGCGACGACACGCAGGGACCGGTCCTCCACTATGAGGTCGATCTCGGCCCCGGCCCGGTCCTGATAATGGAACAGTGACGGTCTGACCGCCGACCAACCCGACTGCCGTAGCAACTCGGCGTAAACCATCCCCTCAAGAACCGGGCCGTCGGCGCCGTGGGACAGTTCCGGGCGCGTGAGCGACGTGATGTCAGCACCACGCAGATGAGCGGCAAGACCAGGATCGGTCACGAAGACCTTGGACGCCCGGATCTCCCGTTGGCTGAGGTTCACCGCCCATGCGGGGCAGCGGCGGACGAGAAAGACCGCTTCGAGAACCTCCAGATAACGATGGACTGTTCGCTCCGGCAGCCCCGCATCACGTGCCAGGTCGGCCACGTTGAGCAGGCTGGCGTGCCTGGCCGCGACCAGGCGGAGCAGACGTGGCAGTTCGGCTGTGCGCGGTGAGGCCGACACCCCTGGAGCCTCCCGCTCCACCACCGTCTCGACATAGGCGTCGAACCATGCGGCTCGCCTCGCCCCTGATCTGCGGACAGCCTCCGGATACCCGCCTGCGACAGCCCGATCCAGATAGTCGTGCTTGGTCAACTTGCCGACCTGGTCCAGCGGCAGTTCGCCGCCAAGGAGCCGGTCAAGGAACGTGTCAGCCGATCCAACCGCACCCGCTCCAACCACACCCGCTCCAACCGCACCCGCTACGGCTAGTTCGCTCTGGCTCAGCGGCCACAGCTCGAAGCGCTCAATCCGGCCGGCAAGTGTCTCCGACACACCGCGGTTGGCGCTGAGCTGCGAGGAACCAGTCACCAGGAACCGGCCCGGACGTTCGTCCGTGTCGACTGCCGCCTTCAACGCGATCAGCAACTCGGGGACCCGCTGCACCTCGTCGATGGCCAGGAGCCCCGGACGTCCCATCAGGAAGCCACGTGGATCCGCCGCCGCCGCAACCCGGGCGTCACGATCGTCCAGGGAGACGTACACACCGTTTGGCGAGTCACCGACGATGCGCTGCACCAGCGTGGACTTGCCTGCCTGCCGAGGTCCGACGACGCCGACGACACGGGTGTCGGCCAGTGCTTCGATGATCAGAGGCTGGAGGGACCGGTGCACGTTGAAGACTGAACCGTCGATTCGGAATGAGTCCGCCACGGCGTCCATCATGGCAGATTCGCATGGCTCGGATGGCGGATCCGCCGGCTTCGGATGGCGGATCCGCGGCATCAGGATGGCGGATCCGCGCCCGTCTTGCGCCGGCCGACCTTGGGCTCGATCCGGCGGATCATATAGGCGGTCAGGATCAGTGCGACGACACCCACCGAGGTGCCGAGGATGACGTCGGTGAGCCAGGTTGCGGCGTTCGGGGCCCACAGCGGATCCGGTGGATCACCCCGCGGGCCCATCCTGCCCAGCGTGCCCAGTTTGGCCACGCTGTTGAGGTCGGTGGTCGCGCCCAGGGCGGCAAAGCCCCAGCGTGCCGGCGCGAGCCAGCTGATCTGCTCCAGTCCGAAGCGTCCGACCGCGGACACCAGCCCGCCGGACAGCACGAGCTGGCCCATGGTGACCAGGACCAGCACGGGCATGGTCTTGTCGGCGTTGTCCACCAGCGTCGACACGAGCAGGCCGATCATCATCGACGACAGCGCCGCCACGAGCACCGCGATGATGCACTCCGCGAGCGGAGAACCGAGCAGCACTGACCGTGTCGGCATCCGCCCCAGTAATCCGATCAGTGTGAAGACCACGCACTGACAGGTCGTGATCACGGCGAGAACGACGACCTTCGAACCCAGGTAGGCGGTGCGCGACAGACCGATCGTGCGTTCCCGCCGGTAGATCTGCCGCTCCTTGACGATCTCGCGAACCGAGTTCGCCATCCCCATGAAGCACGCGCACAGCACCAGCACGACCAGCACCTTGGTCGCATCCGGGTTTGGAACCGGCAACGCGGCGAGACCGTCCCGGGCCGGAATCACCCGCGGGATGATCCCCAACAGGAACGGAAAAACAACGATCAACCGAAGGTAGGACTGATCCGCGAGCACCACCCGCAGGTAGCGGCGGGTAAGGGTGGACAGCTGCGCCAGCACGGGCTGTTGGCCGACGCTGGGCAGTAGCGCAGGACTCCGTCGGACCAGGGGCGCGACCACCGCGGAGGGGACGTAGTCCTCCGATGCGCGGAAGCGGGCCGCGAGCACCGCGCCCGCGGTTGCCTCCAGTTCCCGGAAGACGGTGACGAACTCCTTGAAGTCCTTCTTCCCGAAGAATCGCAGCGCACCCGCGCTCGGCCCGAAGTACGCCACGTGGCCACCGGGTGCAAGGACCAGCAGATAGTCACAAAGATCAAGAAAAAGCACACTGTGAGTCACCACGATCACCGTGCGGCCGGCACCGGGAGCCGTGGCGGCGCCGTCGCTGCCCCGGGCGAGTCCGTGCAGCGCCTCCATCACCGACTGGTCGTTCGCCGGATCCAAGCCGGAGGTCGGCTCGTCCAGGAACAGCAGTGTCGGACGGGTGAGCAGCTCAAGCGCGACGCTGGTCCGCTTGCGCTGGCCGCCGGAGAGCCGACCGACCGGGGTGTCGGCATGGTCACGCAATCCCAGCTGGATGATGACCTCGCTGACCCGGGCGCGCCGCTCGTTCGCGGTGGTGTCCGCCGGGAAGCGCAGCTCCGCGCCGTACTCCAGGGCCTGGCGGACGGTCAGTTGGCTGTGCAGAGGATCGGCCTGCGGGACGTAACCGATCCGGCGGCGCAGCTCGTCGTACTCGGCATAGAGATCCCGGCCCGCATAGCGGACCGTGCCGGCATCGGCCGGGCGGAATCCGGTGAGCGCGTTGAGCAACGTCGACTTGCCCGCACCGCTCGGACCGACCACCCCCAGCAGTGACCGGGCCGGCAGCCGGAAGGTGACGTCGTTCATGAGCTGCTTGGCACCGGCCCACACCGACAGGCCCTGTACCTCGAACGTCACGTCACCGCTGTCGAAGTACTCAACCAACGTGTCACCGTCAAGCTGAAACAGATGGTGGCCGATGGCGACAACGTCACGTTGCGCCACAGGCGCATGTGTGATCCTCCGGCCGTTGACGAATGTGCCGTTGGCCGATCCCAGGTCGACGACCTCGACGCCACCATGTCGATCACTGCTCCGACCCAGCGCGCCCCAGCCGCCGGCGCCCCGACCGGTACCACCGACGCCCGCGCCGACATGAAGCTGGGCATGGTGCCGAGAGGCCAGTAAATCGTCGACAACCAGGTCGTTGTCCCGAGAACGACCCAGGGTGACCTGCCCCGGGCGCAACCGGTGGACCTTGCGCTCGTCCCCGACGATCGGCTGCTCGGCCGGGCGATCGGCGGGCTCCGGTCCGACGGGCTGTCGTGGCAGCCGCGGCAGCCGCGGCTGTGGAATGAGAACGACCTCCGGCCCGTCCGCGGCGCCGAGGCGGAGGCGGACCTGCGCCGCACTCACGTTGAGGTTGCCCACACGTCGGCCGTCCTGCCACAGACCGTTGGCGCTGGTGTCGCGCACCTGCCAACCGTCGGCCCCCGATTCCAGCACGAAGTGGCGCCACGACACCCGGCTGTCGACGATGACGATGTCGGACTGGCGCGCCCGCCCCACCACGTACGGTCCGCAACCAGCCAGGACCACCTGGCCGATCGGGGTGTTGACCTGCAGAGAGGTCCGGTCCACCTGCGTTCCTTTCCCCCCGCGGCCAGAGGTTGTCGGCCTCCGGCGGCCCTTGGTGCCTCCGAGGGCGTGAAAAGAGCAGTGCTCGCCAGGCTGAGCGGTCCGCACCGATCCGGCCGGGACCCCGACCTCCGGGGCAGCCCGCTCACGCCAGCTGAAAGAGATCGTAACCGCCGCCGCCCCGCGAAATTGCGTCTTTTCGACGAAACGGGCCGGTAACCACTGCCGTCCCGTAACCGCTACCGGCCGACACCGGCTGTCATCACGGACACTCGAGCGGCGATCTCCACATGGTCCATCTGCGCGCGATGGCAGCATGTACGCTACCCCCCGTCCGGGGGGACACTTCGGGAGAAACCGCGGAGAAGCCCGCCTTGTTCGTATTGAAGTCGTTTCGCCCACTTGAAGCGTCTTTTGTGTTTCTCGCGACACTCGCCGGCATCCTCACCTGGTCGCTACCGGATATAACCGGCCAGACGCGGGCGGTGGGGGCTGTGACGAGCGTCGCCGGCGGCGGATCGCCCCGACCGGCCGTATTCGGCAAGACCGGAAAGCTCGTGTTCGGCCTCGGTCCCTCTCTCGACAGCGACTCGACATCGCCCATCGCCGACCAGCTGGGAATGCTCACGACCTGGTACAACAGCCCGAACGACTTTGGATTCATGACGAACTGGGCGAAGGATCTCATCCCGCGGGTATACGCGGAGCGGCGCGCGATCCACCTCGTCGTGTGGCTCGGTGGCGCAGGTCACGTCGCCACGGTCCAGACCAAGTACGGCTCCGCGTGCGGCCGAGACTACCCGCTGTCATCAGCCTTTCTGGGTGACACCCGACGACTCGCGCAGATATTCGCCGGTCCGGCGGACGGACCGCCGCTCTACATCACGCTGTTCACCGAACTGCAGACCTACCCGTGCCAGGCCAACACCTGGGCGGCCACACCCGAGGTGACCAACTACTACCTGAAGCTGAAGGACCAGTACATCGCGGCAATGGGCATCTTCCACTCCATGGCGCCGAACGCGAAGGTCTCACTCGGCTGGGGTGGCTGGCAGGCCCGCTGGGACGACCCGGCAAAGGGCGGCGGGCGCTCGCTGATCGGGCATTTCGACGACGTGCTGCGCCAGTCGGACTTCCAGAGCTTCCAGGCGATGGACTCGAAAAGCAATGTCGACGACATCCGCAGGATGACGCAGATTCTCGGCCGGTACGGCCCGGTCATGGTTGCGCATTACAAACCCGACGACGGCACCGCTGCCACCTGGACCAACGACCTGCAGACAATTTTCACCGACGAATACGTGCGGCAGATCACCGCCGCGGGCCTGTTCGGGTTCAGCTTCATGGACGGCAAACAGCTGGCCGCCGACCCGGGTTCACTCCAGCTGGCCAGGAACGCCACCAGCCGGTACGGCACCCGGCCGGGCTGAGCCGCCACCGGCCGAGGCAGGATGGTCGAACTGCCGAGGCAGGATGGTCGAGCAGGACGACTACGGGGTTCGTGGGCATCAGGCGGATGGGGGGGACATGCAGCGATTCGACGGCGTCGCCGGTGGACATGCGCGGTGGGTCGTGTCTGCCGGCGATGTCGTCGACACGCTCGAGTGCGGGCACCGGCTGGCGCTGTCCCATGCCCGCGCGGCCGGCGTGCGCTTTGACGACACCGGCGCGCCGATCAACACCTCCGAGGCGGACGACCTGCTGGTCCGCCACGGTGAGGCCCACGAGCGGCGCTGGTTGGAGCGGTTCGTCCACGTCTTCGGCCCAGCTGCGGTCCGGGTGATCGAACGACCCGAGAACACCCTGACCGCGCTGGCCGCGGCGAGGGATCAGACCCGCAACGCCGTCGCTGCCGGCGTCGCCGTCATCTACCAGGGCGTGCTTTTCGACGGCTCCTTCCAGGGCCGACCCGACTTCCTGATCGCCAGCCACCTCGATCCGATCACCGGCGAACACACCAGCGAACACACCGGTGAACCACTACCCGGCCGCTACGAGCCGTACGACGCCAAACTCGCCCGGCATGCCCGCCCCGCCGCGGTGCTGCAGCTCGCCGCCTATGCCCAGGCGCTGCCGACAATCGGGGTGGAGGTCGCGGCGCACATCCACCTGCTGCTCGGCGACGACCGGCTGGAGTCGCTGCGGGTCGACGACGTCGCACCCATGGTCGATCACGCGCGCATCCGGTTGGCCGAGCAGCTCGCGACCGAGCCGGCGATCCCGGCACCTTCCTGGGCTGAGCCCAGACCGGCGTGCCCGACCTGTGCGTTCGCGGGCCACTGCGCGAAGGGGCGGGAAGCAGCCCGTGACCTGTCGCTGGTCGCCGGCCTGCGCACCGACTCCCGCCGCAAGCTGCGGGCCGCCGCAATCACCACCGTCGAGGATCTCGCCGCGGCTGGTGACGACCAACGTCCACCGACGATGGCCGCGGCAACCTTCGCCGGGCTCCGGCTCCAGGCGGAGCTCCAGGTCATCCAGGATGCCACCCGCACCGACGACGACCCGACCGGCACCGTCACCGTCCGGGTGGTCGTCCCGGACGGGCTCGCGTCCCTACCCGCCCCGGACCCCGGCGACATCTACTTCGACATGGAGGGCGACCCGTACGCCCTGGGTAACACCGGTCTGGAATACCTGTTCGGCGCAGTAGTCCTAGACGGCCAACAGCCGCCGGATGGCGCGGATGGCGCGGATGCGGAGGTCTTCCGCCCGTTCTGGGCGCACGACCGCGCCGGGGAGAAACGCGCCTTCGAACAGTTCATCGACTGGGCGACCGCGCGGCTCGCCGACCATTCACGGGCGCACATCTACCACTACGCCCCGTACGAGCCGAACGCCCTCAAGCGGTTGGCGGCCCGGCACGGCACCCGCGAACGGCAGGTGGACGACCTGCTTGCCGGGCACAGCCTCGTCGACCTCTACACGGTTGTCCGGCGCAGCCTGAAGATCTCCCAGCGCTCATACTCGATCAAGTATCTGGAACCGCTGTACCTGCCCGGGGCCCGTGGCGCGGAGGTCAAGACCGCGGTCGACAGCATCGTCGCCTACGAGAGTGTCGTGGCGCACCTGGCGAACTCCGAGCGCGCCGCCGCCGACCACATCCTCGGTGAGATCGCCGAGTACAACCGGGTCGACTGCGTATCCACCCACCGTCTGCATCGTTGGCTGCTGGAGCTGCGCGCGGCGCAGGGCATAGTGGGCGTGGCGGCGGTGGACCGGCCGGCGGGCCTCGACGCCGGAGACACCGCGGCCACGCCCGCGGCTCATCCTGACGCGGCCGTCGACGCGCTGGTCGCGGGCCTACCGGACGACCCGACGACCCGGACGGACGACGAGCGGGCGCGGGCGCTGCTGGCCGCCGCCGTCGGCTACCACCGGCGCGAGAACAAACCGGCGTGGTGGGAGTTCTTCAGCTGGCTCGCCGCCGACCGGGCGGCGCTGGAGGCGAACGACAACTGCGCCGTCCCGCTGGACTGGACCGTCGTGGAGGACTGGGTCGTCCCGTCCGGGCGGCGCACCCGAACCCGACGTGGCCTGCTGGCCACCCTCGACCCTGACGGCACCCACCCGTACTCCGACGGCGAACGGGTGCGGCTGCTCTACCCGGGGATCGGCGGGGCGGCGGGCACCACCCGTGACGGCGAGATCGAGCGTGCCGGCCCGGACCGGCTGCTCATCCGCGAGACCGCCATGCCCGACGGGGCCGGCTCCGGCGGGACCACCACCGAGTTGCCGATCGCGGTGCTGCCCGGAGCCCCGGTACGTCCCGAACCGAAACCGGCCGCGATCGCGGAGCTTGCCAGCGCCGTCGCCGCGGGCCTTTCCAACCGTGCGGCCGTCGACGGCCCGGCGATGGATCTGCTACGCCGCCGCCCGCCACGCCTGGTCGGTCAGCCCGCCGGCCGGGTCGGTCTACCCGACCCGGCCGAGTACGGCGGTGACCTGATCACCACGGTGCTCGCCGCCGTCGACGCGCTCGCCGGGTCCTACCTGGCCGTGCAGGGGCCGCCCGGAGCCGGCAAGACCTATCTGGCCGGACGGTTGATCCGCCATCTCGTCGGGCAGGGCCGCACGGTCGGGGTGTGCTCGACCAGCCACAAGGCGATCGAGAACGCCATGCTCGCGGCCGTAGGAATGCCGGGGAGCGGGATACCGGCGGCGAAGAAGCTGCGGGCCGGGCAGAAGCCCGACCCCCTCAC